>DASRNZ010000162.1:0-69610 GCA_035647155.1 Thiopseudomonas sp. | reverse complement strand
ATTCGTGGTTTGCGCGGTCCTTTTACCTGTCTGGACAGTGCGCGTTACGGTATTGCTTGGGGGGTGATGGGGGCTGCTGAGTTTTGCTGGCACACCGCTCGCCAATACACCTTGGATCGCAAGCAGTTTGGTCGTCCGTTAGCTGCCAATCAGTTGATTCAAAAGAAACTGGCCGATATGCAAACGGAAATTACTTTAGGTCTGCAAGTGGCGATGCGTTTTGGCCAGATGAAGGATCAGGGTATTGCAGCAGTGGAAGGTACTTCGCTGATTAAACGTAATAACTGCGGTAAAGCCTTGGATATTGCCCGTTTAGCCCGCGATATGCTCGGTGCCAATGGTATTAGCGATGAGTACGGCGTGGCTCGACATCTGGTGAATCTGGAAGTGGTGAATACCTATGAAGGCACCCACGATATACATGCTTTGATTCTGGGCCGTGCGCAAACAGATATTCCAGCGTTTTGTAATTAAGTTATAGCGGGGGGCGGAGAGCCAATCCCGCATACAGCTATGCCTTTGTATTAGCGCTGATGGTCAGGGCCTGTTGACTTGCAGCAAAGCTGCTTGCAGTTGATGAGTTAAGCTAGTTTGATAGTGTTGCATCAGGCGATCTGCAACCGTATTCAATTAAGGAGCTCAATATGCAAGCAACCCGTTGGTTGATGATTGACGGCAATGAGGCCACCGCGACCATTGCGCACCGACTCAGTGAAGTGTGCGCGATTTATCCGATTACCCCAGCCTCGGCTATGGGAGAGTGGGCGGATGAGTGGTCAGCACAAGGACGTACCAATCTGTGGGGTACAGTGCCGCATATTGTGGAAATGCAAAGTGAGGGTGGTGCTGCGGGTGCTGTGCATGGCGCGCTGCAACTGGGTAGTTTAGCCACCACCTTTACTGCTTCGCAGGGGTTATTATTGATGATCCCTAATATGTATAAAATCGCCGGTGAATTGACGCCGGTGGTTATACATGTGGCCGCACGTTCGTTAGCCTGTCAGGCCTTATCTATTTTTGGTGATCACAGTGATGTCATGGCCACGCGCCAGACCGGTTTTGCCATGCTCTGTGCGGGTTCGGTGCAAGAGGCGATGGACTTTGCGGTGATCTCGCATGCGGCGACCTTGATAGGCCGTTTGCCTATTGTGCATTTCTTTGATGGCTTCCGTACCTCGCATGAAGTGGCCAAGATTCAAGCGGTTGGTGATGATGTATTGCATGCGCTGATCTCGCAAGAGGCGTTGCATGCACACCGTGCGCGTGCGATGAGTCCGGATCATCCAGTATTGCGCGGTACCGCACAAAACCCGGATGTATATTTCCAAGGTCGTGAAACAGTCAATAAGTTTTACTTGGCCTTTCCGCAATTAGTGCAAGGCTTGATGGATCAGTTTGCTGAGCTCACGGGTCGCAACTATAAAATCTTTGAATATCACGGCGCTGCAGATGCTGAGCGAGTGATTATTGTGATGGGCTCGGGTGCAGAAACCGTGCATGAAACGGTTGATTATCTGCACGCTCAGGATGAAAAAGTTGGCGTATTGCGTGTACGTCTCTATCGTCCGCTGGATGCGCAGGCTTTATTAGCCGCTTTGCCCAGCAGCGTGAAGCAGATTGCTGTGCTCGATCGTACTAAAGAGCCAGGCTCAGACGGTGAGCCGCTGTATAAAGATGTGATCACCGCGCTGGCGCAAGCGCAGATGCAGGGCAGTAGCCCATTTGCCCAGCTGCCGACAGTGATTGGTGGGCGCTTTGGTCTATCCTCCAAAGAATTTACCCCCGGTATGGTTGTGGCAATCTTTAAAGAGTTGCAGCAGGATCAACCCAAAAACGGTTTTACCATTGGTATTTATGATGATGTCACTCACACCAGTTTAGATTGGGATGAGCACTTGCATACCGACGCACATACAAAGTCAGTGCAAGCTTTGTTTTACGGCTTGGGCTCGGACGGTACGGTGGGCGCCAATAAAAATACCATTAAGATTATTGGCGAAACCACTGATTTATATGCGCAAGGCTATTTCGTCTATGACTCGAAAAAGTCTGGCGCTATGACTGTGTCGCATTTGCGTTTTGGTCCGCAACCGATTCGTTCCACTTATTTGATTGGTGATCATCAGGCGCAATTTATTGGCTGTCATCAGCCGCAGTTTATCGAGCGTTTTGAAATGCTCGATAAGGCCGCGCCGGGCGCAGTGTTTTTATTAAATACTGCGCATCCAGTTGATCAGGTCTGGGATGAGTTACCGCGCCGTATGCAGGAGCAAATCCTCGAAAAAAATATTCGTTTCTATTGTATTGATGCTTATGCCGTGGCTCAGCAAGCGAATATGGGTAAGCGCATTAATACCATTATGCAGACCTGTTTCTTTGCGATTTCGGGTGTATTACCCCGTGAGCAAGCGATTGCTTCGATTAAAGACGCGGTGCAAAACACCTACGGTATTAAAGGGCAGAGCATTGTCGACTTTAACTTCCGCGCCATTGATAGCGCATTAGCCAGTTTGCATGAAGTGGCTGTACCCAGTGTGGCCAGCAGTACTTTTGAGCGTCCGCCATTAGTGGATGCTGGCGCGCCGGACTTTATCAGCCGTTTTACTGCGCGTTTAATTGCCGGTGAGGGCGATCGCGTTCCTGTGAGCATGATGCCAGTGGACGGTAGTTTTCCGCTGGGCAGTGCTGCTTATGAAAAACGCAAATTGGCGTTGGAAATTCCCGTTTGGGATGCTGATCTGTGCACGCAGTGCGGCAAATGCCCGATGGTCTGCCCGCATGCGGCGATTCGCAGCAAACTAGTACCTAAAGACTTAGTTGCTGATGCCCCTGAAACCTTTAAGTCACATCAAGTCTTAGGGCGCGATTACCCGCAAGATCATGTGATGATGTATCAAGTGTCGGTGGATGATTGCACCGGTTGTGGCTTATGTGTGGATATCTGCCCCATCCGCGATAAATCCAATGCGTCGCATAAAGCACTGAATATGCAGCCGATTGAACCACTGCGTGAACAAGAACAAGCCAACTGGCAGTTTTTTGAGGCACTGCCTGAGTACGATCGTAATGTAGTTAAAAAGACCACGATCAAAGGCGCCATGTTGCTGCAGCCGCTGTTTGAGTTCTCCGGTGCGTGCGTGGGTTGTGGTGAGACGCCTTATTTGAAGCTGGTCACGCAATTATTTGGTGATCGCATGGTGGTGGCGAATGCGACTGGTTGTTCGTCGATTTATGGCGCGAACCTGCCGACTACACCTTGGACGGTTAACGCCGAAGGCCGCGGACCTGCTTGGAATAACTCATTATTCGAGGATAACGCTGAGTTTGGTTTGGGCATGCGTATTGCTATTGATCAGCAAGAAATGTACGCAAAAGAGTTGCTGGAAGAGTTACGTGATGCCATTGGTGCTGATTTGGTCGATGCTGTATTAACAGCTGAGCAAAACACTGAGCAAGAGATTGCTGAGCAGCGCCTACGTGTTGTTCAACTTAAAGAGCGCTTGGCTGCTTTACCGAATGAGCCGCGTGCGCAAGAGTTACTCACCGTAGCTGAGCAACTGGTAGTACGCAGTGTGTGGATTATCGGTGGGGATGGCTGGGCCTATGATATTGGTTATGGTGGGCTAGACCATGTGCTAGCCTCAGGTCGTAATGTCAATATCTTAGTACTGGATACCGAGGTGTATTCCAATACCGGTGGCCAAACCTCTAAAGCTACACCGCGCGGTGCGGTAGCCAAATTCTCCAATGCGGGTAAGCCCACAGCCAAGAAAGACCTGGCGATGTTGGCCATGGGTTATGAAAATGTCTATATCGCTAAAGTGGCGTACGGTGCCAAAGATACGCAAACCTTGCGCGCCTTTATTGATGCCGCCGCCCATGATGGTCCATCACTGATTATTGCGTACTCACCTTGTATTGCGCATGGTGTGGATTTAGCACATAACCACCGTCAGCAAAATCTGGCAGTGAAAAGTGGACACTGGCCATTATTCCGTTATGAGCCTGCACGAGCAGAGAAGGGCATGAATCCATTGCGTTTGGATTCTGCGGCGCCGTCGATTGCTTACACTGACTTTAGCTCGACTGAAGCACGTTTCAGTATGCTCAATCGTACCTACCCAGAAGCGGCGAAGCTCTATCAGCAACAAGCACAAGACGATGTGATTGCGCGCTTTGCCCATTACCAGTCGTTAGCGGATTTGCCTGGCGCTGCGGATCTTGAGAAAAAGGAGTCAGCTGATGATTGATTTATCCACTGAGTATTTAGGACTTAAACTAAAAAATCCGCTGGTGCCATCGTCATCGCCGTTAACCGGTGACTTGGACAGCGTGCGAGAGCTGGAAGATGCTGGTGCCAGTGCTGTGATTTTACCGTCACTGTTTGAAGAAAGTATCTTGGCCAGTGAAGCTGCAGCAGTGCGGTTTTTACATGAACAGGATATTGGTTTTGGCGAGGCGGGTAGTTTTCTACCGATGCCGGATGAATCGATGTATCGCAGCGAACTGGATGAATACTTACAATATATTCAGACTCTGAAAAGCAGTGTCTCGATTCCAGTCATTGCCAGTCTCAATGGTATCTCTACTGAGGGCTGGACGCGTTATGGCCAGCAGCTGCAAGAGGCCGGTGCCGATGCGCTGGAACTGAATGTCTACTATGTGGCGGCGAATATCTTTGAGTCGGGTGCTGAAGTTGAAGCGCGTTATATCAATGTGTTACGTGAGCTCAAGCAGCATGTGACGGTGCCGATTACCATGAAACTGTCCTCGCAGTTTAGTTCGGTCGGGCATTTTGTCCGTAGTTTGCAAGATGCTGGCGCACAGGGTGTGTCACTGTTTAACCGCTTCTATCAACCGGATATTGATTTGCTGACACGAGAAGTGGTGCCAACCCTGAGTTTATCGTCTTCTTATGAAAACCTATTGCGTGTGCATTGGGTTGCCACCTTGTTTGGCAAAGTGGACTTATCTCTTGCGGTAACCGGTGGTATTCACAGTGCTGATGATGCGTTAAAAGCCTTAATGGCTGGCGCCGATGTCACGCATTTATGCAGTGTGTTACTTCAGCAAGGGCCACAGGCCGTGGCTGAGATTGGGCAAGCGATGCGTGACTGGATGACCGAGCATGAGTATGAGTCAGTCCGCCAGCTTAAAGGCAGCGTCTGTCGTGATCATGCGATTGATCCCAGTGCCTATGATCGCGCTAATTATGTGCAAGTGATGCACAGTCATCGCAGTGCGCGCGGGGTTTGGCGTTAACTTAAATACCAGTCATTGAGCTTGGACATGGTTATCCACAGAAGCTGTGGATAACCATGTGGGTAACTGGGCTCTATATGGCTGCAGGGCTGATGTTATGGGGCTATAGCTTAGATTGGTGAAAAATCCAACGCTTGAAAAAATCCTTTATAATCAAGGTGTTAAGTGTTTTTAGTAAAAATCCATATGAACGCGTGGTAAAAATAACAAATATAAAAGTCAACCCCTAGAATGTGGACAAGTTTTATTAAATGTCCCCAATTGGCCTTGACAGCAGTACCTCGACAGCGTTAAAGAGAACATCACAATTGCTTGGAAATAGTGTACGAGTTGTAACTTCGCTGTTTGCCTGACAGCCTGTTGTGCTCTCAGTCGTCGTATAGCGGGCAACTGGAGTTGTTGCTCAGGTGTTGACGAGCGCAGTGCAGCAAAGCGTAGTATATTGATCGCCAATAACTTATTGAGAATTAAAGCGTAGTGCAACATGACTGTTAATCCATTAGATCCAGATCACTTTGAACAACACGACGACGATTTAGCCGTTGCTCCAGCTAAACCTGCGTTACAACCGCCACCCATGTATCGCGTACTGATGTTAAATGACGACTTTACGCCGATGGATTTTGTTGTTGAAGTACTTGAGACGTACTTTGCTATGAACCGTGAGCAATCGACCCAAGTGATGCTTGCTGTGCATCAGCAAGGTGAAGCAGTATGTGGCGTGTATACACGTGATATTGCTGAAACAAAAGCGCATCAGGTGATTCAATATGCACGTGATAGCAGCCATCCATTATTGTGTGAAATAGAAAAAGACGTATAACCCGCACACAATTTGAAATGAGGTGAAACCATGTTGAATTTAGAACTTGAGGTCACCCTCAATCTTGCATTTAAAGATGCACGTGTCAGCCGCCATGAATATATGACGGTTGAGCATTTGTTAGTGGCCTTGTTGGATAATAACGAGGCAGCCAAGGTGTTACGCGGCTGTGATGTTGATCTGGATGCATTGCGACAAGATTTACGTACCTTTATTAATGCCAGTACTCCTCTATTAGCTGAGCTATCAGATGATGATGCGCAAACGCAGCCAACTTTAGGTTTTCAGCGCGTTTTACAGCGTGCGGTTTTTCATGGGCAAAGCTCAGGAAAGGAAGAAGTGGGCGGGGCCAGTGTCTTGGTGGCGATCTTCAGTGAAGCCGATAGCCATGCTGTGTACTTGCTTAATAAGCATGATGTGCAGCGTTTAGATGTGGTCAGTTATTTGTCACACGGTATTGATACTGAGCGTAATCCATCGGCGGCAGATGATGAGCAGGACGCCACTGAGGGCGCGCAAAGCAATCCCGCAAATCCTTTGCTGGACTATGCAGAAGATTTAAATGAGCGCGCACGCCAAGGCCGTATCGATCCTTTGATTGGTCGTGAGCATGAGCTCGAGCGTGTGGCACAAATTTTAGTACGCCGTCGTAAAAATAACCCCTTATTAGTCGGTGAAGCCGGCGTGGGTAAAACGGCCATTGCTGAAGGTTTGGCACGACGTATTGTTGACGGTGATGTGCCAGAGATTTTACTCGATAGCGTGGTGTACTCACTTGATTTAGGTGCGCTATTGGCCGGTACTAAATACCGTGGCGATTTTGAAAAGCGCCTTAAAGCCTTGCTCAATGAATTACGTAAACGTCCGAATGCGATTTTGTTTATTGATGAAATCCATATGATTATTGGTGCTGGTGCAGCTTCGGGTGGGGTGATGGATGCCTCCAACCTGCTCAAGCCTTTATTATCATCGGGTGAGATTCGCTGCATTGGCTCAACCACCTATCAAGAGTTTCGTGAGATTTTTGAAAAAGACCGTGCTCTTGCGCGCCGCTTTCAAAAGGTCGATATCAACGAGCCGTCAGTTGAAGACACTTACCGTATTCTGCAAGGATTGCAGGCGAACTTTGAGCAGCATCACCAGATGAAATACACCGATGCTGCATTACGTGCGGCGTCCGAGTTAGCCGCTAAGCATATTAATGATCGCTTTATGCCCGATAAAGCCATTGACGTAGTGGATGAGGCGGGTGCTTTCCAGCGTTTACAGCCCGAAGAAAACCGAGCTGAATGCATTGATGTGGCGCAAATTGAAGCAGTGATTGCCAAGATTGCCCGTATTCCAACGCGTCAGGTTAGCAGTTCGGATAAAGAGCAGTTGCGTCACCTTGAACGTGATTTACGCTTAACCGTATTTGGTCAAGAAGCTGCGATTGATGCTTTAGCTACAGCGATTAAACTGTCCCGTGCTGGGCTTAAGTCCGCCAATAAACCTGTGGGTTCTTTCTTATTTACCGGCCCCACGGGTGTCGGTAAAACTGAAGTGGCCAAGCAGTTAGCCAGCTCGCTGGGTATTGAGTTGGTGCGCTTTGATATGTCCGAATATATGGAACGCCATACGGTATCGCGCCTGATTGGTGCGCCACCGGGTTATGTCGGTTTTGATCAGGGTGGTTTACTCACGGAAGCGATCAGCAAGCAGCCGCACTGTGTATTGCTGTTGGATGAAATCGAAAAAGCCCACCCCGATGTCTTTAACTTATTATTGCAAGTGATGGATAACGGCACACTCACCGATAACAATGGTCGCAAAGCGGACTTTAAGCATGTGATTTTAGTGATGACCACGAACGCTGGTGCAGAGTCTGCTTCACGTGCATCGATTGGTTTTGCTAAGCAAGATCACAGTACTGATGCAATGGAAGTATTGAAGAAAACCTTTACTCCTGAGTTCCGCAATCGCCTGGATAGCATTATTCAGTTTGGTCGCTTAAGCCCAGAAACATTGCAGTCTATCGTTGATAAGTTCTTAACTGAGTTGCAAGCGCAGTTGGAAGAAAAACGTGTGCAACTGGATGTCACGGATGCAGCACGCCGTTGGTTGGCTGAACATGGTGCTGATGCGGATATGGGTGCAAGGCCCATGGCACGTTTGATTCAAGAGCATATCAAGCGTCCGCTGGCTGAAGAGATTCTCTTTGGTGCGCTGGCTGAAGACGGTGGTATTGCACATATTGATGCTAAGGCAGATGGCTTAGTATTGACCTGTGCAAAGGAACACAGCGCAGAACCTGCTTAATATAGGCGTCTTGTAGATGAGCATGCCAAAGACTGTTAATAAGGTCTTTGGCATGCATCATGCTTATATCAAGTGCAAGCTTTAATACACTGTCAATCAGTCAAAAAAATAGCGCTTATGTGCGCCTATGTATTTTGAAGTGATTGTAGCTCGTCTCAGTTGCGAGTTAACTAGGGTTATTAAGCGTTTTATTCAGCTGTTTTGGGATTAATAATTATGAGTCAGCCGTCCGCCAAGCGTCAGATGTCAGTGCAGACAAAGATTAATATTGCCCTGCTTTCAGTGTTTTTTGTGGTGTTGTCCGCCTCGCTGATTTTTTCTGCAAATAATGAGAAAAAATTAGTTTTAGGGGTCGTAGAGCAGCAAACCAAAGATGCGGCAGACAGTTACTTTGATAGCATTAATACTATGATGCTGACGGGAACTATGGCGCAACGTAATGTGTTGCGCGATAAGATTTTGGCACGCCCAGGCGTGACTGATGCGCGTATTATTCGTACTGAAGCGATTACCTCGGTGTATGGTGCGGGTTACGATCACCAAGCCCCTGCGGATGAGTTGGATCGTCGTGCATTAACCGGCGAAGAGATTATTCATATTTCTAAAGATGAAAATGGTCGCCTGTTAACTGTTATTAATCCAGTACGCGCTGAAAAAGATTACCGTGGTACCAACTGCTTACTCTGTCACCAAGTGCCGGAAAACTCGATTGTGGGTGCGGTGCGTATCAGTTATTCCTTGGCAACATTGGACGCCCAAGTTGAGCGTAACTTATGGGCGTCGGCCGGTATTCAATTACTGCTGTTGCTGGCCGGTTTGGCAGTGATTATTCTGATTGTGCGTCGCACGGTGATTCAGCGCATTAATGCGATGCGTTATACGATGGAAGCGATCGCACGCGATGATGATTTAAGCCATAGCGTGACCATTGGTGCCCGTGATGAAATTGGTGCGATGGGCTGGGCGTTTAATCGCATGATTGATAAGTTTAAGCACAGCTTACATGCGGTGTCTGATGCGACCCAACAGCTCAATGGTGTCTCTGATCAAGTGGCTGAAGTGGCTGATTCAACTTTAAAAGCAGTGGTTGAGCAGCGTACCGAAACTGATATGGTTGCCTCGGCGATGAATGAAATGAGTGCAACAGTGCAAGAAGTTGCGCGGCATGCGACGCAAACTGCAGAGGCTTCACAAGGCGCTGATGATGAGTCTAGGGCTGGCGTGTTAGTGGCCGAAGAAGCGATTGCTGGTATTAGAGATTTGATCGCTGAAATTGAAAGTGCTGCGGCTGTGGTGCAGCATGTTGAAAGCGACACTGCAAGTATCAGTGAAGTGCTTGATGTGATTAAAGGCATTGCAGAGCAAACCAATTTATTAGCATTAAACGCAGCGATTGAAGCGGCACGTGCCGGTGAGCAAGGTCGTGGTTTTGCTGTGGTTGCCGATGAAGTGCGCACCTTAGCTTCACGCACACAAAACTCGACTGAAGAAATTCAGACAATGATTGAGCGTTTGCAGCACGGTGTGAAAAATGCTGTGGATGCGATGGCGGGTGCGCAAGAGCGAGCTGTAACGGGCTCTGAAAGTGTTGAAAAAGCCACTCAGAGTCTGCATGTGATTGCTGCAGAAGTCGCCACGATTAACAATATGAACTTGCAAATTGCTACCGCAGCAGAAGAGCAAAGTGCCGTGGCTGAAGAGATTAATCGCAATATTACGCGCATCAGTAATATTGCTGATGACACCTCATCTGGCGCCACACAAACGGCACATAGCAGTGAGGATTTACTGCGCTTAACTGCAGAACTACGTCGCTTGGTCAGCCAGTTTAAGCTGTAATCTACTGGTTTAGATCAACTATAGAAAAGCAAAAAGACACGCTACGGCGTGTTTTTTTGTAGGCTGCGCAATTGTTCTTGCAGTGCACTGATAGTGCGATTAGTTTGTGCGCGGTAGGCATCAAAATCAGCCAGTGATGGCCCAGGTGTTGTGCGCGGAGCAGGTTTTACCGCAGGGCGATTATCGAGTTCGCTGCGCAAAATAAGCACATCTTGTTGTAAGCGCGTGAGCTCATCACTGCTTGAACTGCTGCTTTGTAATGCTGTTAATTTATCTTTGACGCTGTTGATATCAGTACTGAATTGTTCAATCTGCGCAAGTTGCTCTTGGTAGGTGGCTAGATTACCTTCGAGTTTTTCTATCTGTACCTGCTGCTGGTCACGATTTTTGCTCAGTTGCGACTCCAGCGCAGCCAAGGTTGTGCCGTGCTCAGCAGTTGCTGACTTTTGCGCAATGATATCCTGAGTATGTTGTGCGGTGACAGACTCTTGTGCGGTTAGGGCTTGAGTATGCTGGAGCAGTAACTTTTGCTGTTGGTCTAAGGTGCTTTGCAATAGCGCTGCCTGTTCAGTGCTGCTGTTTAAGGCGCTACTCAGTTGCGTTAATTTAGATTGCTGCTCAGCCGCACGCAGTTGTTGCTGCTTAACCAGATCAACGGCGTTCACTTCCAGTGCTGCAAGGCGCTGCTTGAGTGTTTCGTTTTCACTTAAGACACTGTTGTGCGTGGCGCTGACTTTACCGGTGATTTCGTTAATACGACCTGTGGCATCTTCACTGGTTTTTGAAAAACTGTCTTGCGTGGCAATCAGTTGCTGTTCTAGCATGTGCATGCGCTGCAAGCTCCACCAACCGAAGGCTACACTGGCGCAGGCTAGGCTGATAGTTAAGACCGAGAGCGCGGCAATACCCTTGGTTGAACGTTTCTGAGTGTTGGCCTGTGCATAGGGCATGTCAAAAGAGTGAGCTGAGGCAGAGCTCAGCTGCGGTTCAATGCGGTCATTGTTTAAATGAGGTTGGATATCCAAGTCATTGCTGTCATTACGCATAGTGAAAAACTACTCGAGCCGATTAAAGGTGAAATATAGTATAGCGCAAAGGGTATTGCAGCCATTGCACCCTAGAGTAGATGCCAGCCTATTCAGGAAGTTCAGCCAGCGCTCGTTCGTGCGTTTGGAAAACAGTGGTATATAGGCAATTGAGCGACTAAACTGCAGCTTCTTTTGCTTCGTTTAGGGGTGCTCGATGAGTTTGTTTTTGGTTGCTGTATTCATCGTCGTGGTTTTGCTAGCCGCTTGGCTGGTCAGCCTTTATAACGCGCTGGTGCGTTTAAAGCATGGTGTGACGAAAGCCTGGTCCAATATTGATGTGTTACTGAAACAACGCCATGACGAGCTGCCTAAGCTGGTGGAAACCTGTAAGCAGTATATGCAGCATGAAAGACAGACCTTAGAAGCGGTGATCAGTGCACGTAATGCCGTATCCAGTGCCCGTGAGCAGCATGATGTTGGAGCTTTGGGTAGCGCTGAAACAGGCTTGCGTGCAGGCTTAGGTAAACTCTTTGCCTTAGCTGAGAATTACCCTGAATTGAAAGCCAATGAAAGCTTTCAGTTATTGCAGCAACGCATCAGTGCCTTAGAAAATGCCATTGCTGATCGTCGTGAGTTATATAACGAAGCGGTCAATCTAAATAATGTACGTATTGAGCAGTTTCCTGATGTGTTGATTGCGCGGCGCTTTAATTTTATGGCAGCGGAGTTATTGCGTTTTAGCGATGCTGAGATCGCTGATGTTGATATCAAAAGCTTATTTAGCTAACTCATGGCGGATACGTTTGGCGCTATCGTTGCTTTATCAATTACTGGCGCGGCCTGTCTTGGCAGTGGCTGGTGGTGCATTGATAATCTGAAGAAAGCGCGTTATTTGCTGGATACGCCCACTTCAAAAATACGCTCAGCCGCTCAAGGCTATGTTGAGTTGTATGGCGTATTAAAAGAGGGTGTAGGGCCGATGTTTGCCCCTTTAAGTGGTCAGACCTGTGTTTGGTGGTCCTTTAGTGTTGATCAGCAAGTCCAGAATGAGCGCAAGCAGCAAAGCTGGAAGACTGTTGAGAAAGGCAGCAGTGGTGCGTTGCTCTGTCTGAGTGATGGCACTGGTGACTGCCTGATTGATCCGCAAGGTGCGCATATACTGCCCATGACTAAAGCAGTCTGGTACGGTTCGGCGCGGCACCCATTAAGAAATCAGATGCACACGCATTTTCTGCAAACCTTATTGGTGGGGGCTAAACGCTACCGTTACACTGAGCAACGCTTGCATGCGCATGAGCCACTCTATGCCATTGGTGATTTTGTGACGCGTGGTGGTGGGCGTGATGCCTTTGATTTAAGCGCCAGTCAAGGTGCGCTCATTCGTGAATGGAAAGGTGACTTCGTCGGTTTAGTGCGCCGTTTTGATCAGGATGGCAATGGCGAGCTGGATCAGCAGGAGTGGCAAGCGGTACGCGACAGTGCCAAACAGCAGGCGCAGCGTATACAGCAAGCACAGCAGATTGAGCCGGCCCAGCATTATTTGCGTAAACCGCAGGAAAACCGCCCCTTTGTTTTATCCAGCTATGGTGAAGATGCCATTGCTAAACGTTTGCGCTGGCAAGCGCTTTTAGCCGGATTAGTGTGCGTCGGCAGTGCATTGGCTTTTGTTTACATCCTCAATATACTGTTTTAAGTTTTAGGCTCTTGAGCGCAATACAGTTCTTCTAAAGTGCTCATCAGTACACGGACTTTTTGAATTGATTCTTCATATTCATCATCGATATTCGAGTCGTAGACAATTCCGCCACCACCCCAGCAACTGATTTCACCCTGATTGGCCAATAATGTGCGGATGGTGATCGAGCTGTCCATCTCACCGCGTGTATCCACATAGAAAATACTACCGCAATAAATACTGCGTACGCTGGCTTCCAGTTCAGTAATGATTTGCATCGCGCGGCGTTTAGGTGCGCCCGTAATTGAGCCGCCAGGGAAGCTACCAATCAGTACATCCAGTGCATTATATTGGCGTGCCAGAGTGCCGGTCACACTGCTGACCATATGATGCACATTGGGATAGCTTTCCAGCGCAAACAGCTCGGGGACTTGAATACTGCCAGTGCTGCAGTAGCGTCCTAAATCATTGCGCAGTAAGTCGACAATCATTAGATTTTCAGAGCGGTCTTTGGGGCTGGCTAATAAGTCATCAGCCAGCGCTTGATCTTCAGCCGCTGTTGCACCACGGGCACGCGTGCCTTTAATCGGGCGGCTTTCTACTTGACGCTGACGCACTTGGATAAAGCGTTCAGGCGATAAGCTGACAATAGCTTGCTGTTGATTGATGCGGATAAAACTCGCAAAAGGTGTGGGGCAGCGTTCGCGCAAACTGCGATAGGCGTGCCAAGCATCCCCTTGATATTCACTGCTAAAGCGTTGCGTATAGTTCACCTGATAGCAGTCGCCGGCAGCAATATAGTCATGCACGCGTTGCAGGTCATTACGGTAACGCTGTGCGTTGATGCGTGGCTGAAAGCGCTGGCGCAGTACAAAGGGCTCTGCGTTATTGGCTGTAGGCTCGCTTTTAAACAGCGCCAGCAATTGTTGTTGACGCTCTGAGTCGGCGCTAGGATGACACATCAGCCAGCAGCGTTGCAGCTGGTGATCACTGATCACAGCCCAGTTATATAAACCCACTGTAGCGCTGGCTAATCCCTCAACCTCAGCACATTGCGCTAAGGTATTGAGCTCATAGGTTAAGTAGCCGATTAAACCGCCGGTAAAGGGCAGTTCAATGCCTGCGGGGGGCGAACTCTCAGACAGTTGTGTCAGCAAGCTTTGGCAGCGCTGGCGAAATACATCAAGGGGCTCGTCAGGCTGTGGCATGAGCGACTGTAATGGCTCTGCGCTAAGAATATCAAAGCGTCCGCGTTGGCTGACAGGGTAGCCAGAGTCCAACAGCACCGCGCCAGTTTGGGCCTGAATCTGTTGGAAGTAATGGGCAGGGTTAGCCGAGTAATCAAGTGGGAAAAGCTGGCAAGTTGGCATAGGTACTTGGGTGACCTTCAACTCAGCCGTGTGCTGTGCTGAAGGTAAGAAGCCTCACAGATCTTATTGGGAAGGGGTGGCGGCAAATAAAGACTGTGAAAAACGTACACGTTCTTCAGGCGTCTCAGTGATGCCTTTTTGTTTTAAATCGGCAATATGGTGTTCTACGGCATGGGCACGTAAGGTCAAACCCGCGTCGTTAGCGATTTGAATATTCAAACCCGGGCGCGCATTCAGCTCTAAAATCAGTGGGCCTTGTTCTTGGTCCAGTACCATATCCACACCAATATAGCCCAGGCCGCATAACTCATAGCACTCGGCCGATAGTTTCATAAAACCATCCCAGTCCGGTAACTGTACGCCTGCGACCAAGTTACTGGTATCGGGGTGTTTGTTGATTTTGTTATTTAACCAGGTGCCTTGTAACGTCAGACCAGTGGCTAAATCCACACCCACACCGATGGCGCCTTGGTGTAAGTTGGCTTTACCACCCGATTGACGTGTGGGTAAGCGCAGCATGGCCATAATCGGATAGCCCATCAAAACAATCACACGAATATCCGGTACGCCTTCATAGCTGATACTTTTAAACAGTGGGTCCGGTGTGACGCGGTATTCAATTAGAGCGCGGTCACGCGAGCCACCCAGTGAATACAGGCCGGTTAAAATACTGGAAATTTGATATTCAATTTCTTCGTGGCTGATGATTTTGCCTGAAACCGTTTTGTAGCGGTCTTCAAAGCGGTCAGCAATCACCAAAATACCATCACCACCGGCACCCATGGCGGGCTTGATCACAAAGTCATTACGTCCACCGAGAATACTATCGAGCTTATCGATTTCTTTCTCGGTCGAGATCACGCCATACATTTCAGGCACATTAATGCCTGCTTCAATAGCGCGTTCTTTGGTGAGGATTTTGTCATCCACCAAAGGGTACAGACTGCGTTTGTTGTACTTGAGCACGTAGTCAGCATTGCGGCGATTGATACCCATAATGCCTTTCGCATTGAGCTCGCGCCACGTTCTAATTAAACCAAACCCAAACATGGCATCAGTCCTTTAAGAAGGCTTTGAAACGAAATAATTCTGTTAAGCGATAGCCGCGGTAGCGACCCATGGCTAACATAAAGCCCACCATAATCAACAGTACTGCTGGGAAGGTAAAGATAAAGTAGTTGAGCTCAGAGATGCTCATTAGGTAATGCGCTAATGAGGCTGCGAACAAGGTACCAATTGCAACTTTAAAGGCATGACTGCCGCCACGCTCTTCCCATGTAATGGATAGACGCTCAATGGTCATGGTTAAAATAACCATGGGGAATAGTGAGACTGAGAGACCGCGTTCTAAACCCAGTTTGTGGCTGAATAAGCTGATCACCGCAATCAATACCACAACAAAAGTCAGCACCACCGAGAGCCTCGGCAGCATCTGTAACTTCAGGTGTTCAAGGTAGGAGCGTAAGGCTAAACCTAAGGTGGTTATAATGGTAAAAAGTATAATTCCAAAGCCCAACTGTGTTTCACGGAAGGCTAAGGCAATCAGTACTGGAGTAAAGGTACCCAAGGTTTGCAGGCCACCCAGGTTACGTAAAATCAAAATCACCATGACACCCAGCGGGATCATAATCATAATTTGATAGGTTTGCTGAGTTTGTAAGGGCAAGCCGTACAGTGAGTAATCTAAAAAACCGGCATCAGCATTGTCGCTGCTTAACTGGGCCAAACGGATAGCGTTAATTTCACTGTTATTTAAAGTGAAAGTTACAGTGGGCTTGCTGCCACCTTCAATGTTTAACAGAGGTTCATCACCAATCCACCAGATCATGCGGTCATTGGGTAAACCTTGTGCGCCCGATTGAGGATTAAAATACAGCCATTTATCACCATTAAAACTGCGCAGCCAAAGCTCTGGTGATTGTGCAATATCAGACTGTAGGCGAATGGTGTGTAGGCGTTGCATGGGAACGTGAGCGATCGATAAAAGGATATCAATCGCATCGGCTTTGCGTTCGCTAGAGGAGTCTCCGCCGAGCAATAAACGTACGTTATCATCGCTGGTGTTATTGACACGTTTAATAGCTTCGCTGATAAAAGTTTCCACGTCAGCAGAGTGCTGGCGGATCGGAGCAAGCAAGGCTTCAGCAGCAATTTTTTCAGCCCCTACAACTGGCAAAGTTTCACGATAAATCGGGCCTTTGGCTTTCACTTGCTCGCCACTGTAGCGCTTGGTCATGACCATACGATAATAGAGTGTTTGCTTACCATTAGCGCGGCGTGCTGACCACGTTACGCGGCGATTATCATCCTTACTATTGACGCTGACGCCATAGTTATTGGAAATAAAGCTTTCGTTCAGGCTGATATAGTCTTGGTTGAGTGGCGGTACAAACATTTGCAGTTTAACTGGGGCACGGCCACCGGCATTAAATTCAACTTTGGCATCAATATTCCAGAGATTGTCTGTTTCTTCAGCAGACACTGGGATGCCTAAGACATAAATCTGATAGGCCGTGACCGAGGCGCCAATAATGACACATAGGGCGATTAATATTCTAAGGTGCAGTGTCAGTGAACGCATGGTAATTACTCAGCAAGTACAGTGGTGGTGTTATGAGTGTCGCACTGTGGTTTTCCCACAGAGTATTTCAAGCTTGGGTCAACAAGCGCGCCAAACCTTGTTAAAGCGCTTGAGCCTAGCAGAAAAGGGTGTTTGAAAGTGCTACGGTCGGTTAAGTTCACTTCAATACTGCGCAGTGTGTGTCCCATGCAGACCGACATACTGACGACAGGTCGTGCTGTATAGCTTTTTTCTTCTTCAGGGTCGTAGTCACCTGAACGGCGTTTAATTCGGCTGATACGTGCTAAAGGTAACTCGAAAGCCTGCTCGTGCGCTTCATCTAAAGCTAAGTAAAAGCGCACCCAGGATTTTCCCTCACGTTTAAATTGCTCGATATCACGGGCGCTGAGCGATGCAGTTTTAGCACCAGTGTCCAGTTTAGCTGACATATGCATATCAATATCAGCAATATAGACATGCTCATTTAAACCATAAATGTTTTTTTCGTGTGCAATGCTCATCGTCGGTAGTAAAAAAAGACATGTTAATAGTGCAAAAATATTAAGTCTCATAATGCTCGCAAATATAAAAATATGACTGTGTCCTATGCTGCCAATACTCAGACTAAAGTACTGAGGCTTGATCCTACTGAAGGATAAGGCAGTGGTGGACGATGTATTCTAATGGGCAATCTTAAAAATAACCATGCAATCATCCATCTGCAGTGCTTTTGTCCATTGTATTGCGCTAGTACGGAGATGTGTGCCTGTGCGCATAGATTGACAGCAGTCGGCGTTGTCCGTTCATTTATTCGACCTTGGTCGCAAGATTGTCGACAATTGATGTGTAGTGTTGACATAACTGCCACTAAAATGTAGTTTTTAGGCATTGATTGGCTGAAGGTGTCGACACTGTGGCAGAGCTTCTAGATGAAATAACACGTGTTAGCGGTGATTCTGCAACCTTATCAGAACAGGTTTTTCGCAGTATTCAGGCCGCTATAGTGTGCGGTGATATCGCCCCAGGTAGTAAAATTTCTGAACCAGAACTGGCGCGCACCTATGGCATTAGTCGAGGTCCGTTGCGCGAAGCCATTCATCGTTTAGAAGGGCAGCGTCTTTTAGTACGTATCCCCCATGTGGGCGCGCGGGTTGTGGCGTTATCGCCTACAGAATTAATTGAGCTGTATGAAATACGCGAGTCATTGGAGAGCATGGCCTGCCGTTTAGCGGCTGAGCGGATGACTCCAACGGAAATTGATGAGTTGCGAGCGGTATTGGATACCCATGAGCGCGATGCCGCCTTCCAAGCCGGTGTGGGGTATTACCAGCAAGAAGGTGATTACGACTTTCACTACAAGATTATCCAAGGCAGTGGCAACCAGATGCTGGTTAAATTACTGACTGAAGAGCTGTATCAGTTGGTGCGCATGTTCCGTATTCAATACTCGACCACGCCCAACCGCCCCCAACAAGCCTTTAAAGAACATCACGGCATATTAGATGCCATTGCCGCTGGCGATGGTGAATTAGCTGAATTACTGATGCGTCGCCATATCGCTGCATCGCGACGCAATATTGAACGTCATTATCAAGGTGCCAATAACACCGTCCAATCCCTACGAGGTGAATTATGAGTCGTACAACTCCAGGTCAACGCTTTCGTGATGCTGTTGTCGAAGAAAGCCCGCTACAAGTCATAGGTGCGATTAACGCAAACCACGCTTTATTAGCACAGCGCGCTGGCTTTAAAGCTATTTATCTATCCGGTGGCGGTGTTGCCGCAGGTTCACTGGGTTTACCAGATTTGGGTATTACCGGTCTTGAAGATGTTCTGATTGATGTGCGTCGTATCACTGATGTCTGTGATCTGCCTTTATTAGTCGATGTCGACACGGGCTTTGGTTCGTCTGCATTTAACGTTGCGCGTACCGTTAAATCGATGTGTAAAGCCGGCGCTGCAGCGATTCATATTGAAGACCAAGTGGGTGCCAAGCGTTGCGGTCACCGTCCCAATAAAGAAATCGTCACTCAACAAGAAATGGTTGACCGTATTAAAGCTGCCGTTGATGCGCGTACCGATGATAGTTTTGTGATTATGGCGCGTACCGATGCTTTAGCCGTTGAAGGACTGAACTCTGCGCTAGACCGTGCTGCTGCCTGTATTGAAGCGGGTGCCGATATGGTCTTCCCTGAAGCCATCACTGAGTTGGAAATGTACAAGCTGTTTGCTGAGCGTGTTAATGCGCCGATTCTAGCCAATATCACTGAGTTTGGTGCGACGCCACTCTTTACTGTGGATGAGCTCAGAGCTGCCAATGTAGGCTTAGTGCTCTACCCGCTGTCTGCATTCCGTGCGATGAACAAAGCTGCGGAAAATGTATATGAAGCAGTACGCCGCGATGGTACGCAAAAGAATGTGATCGATACTATGCAAACCCGTATGGAATTGTATGACCGCATCAATTACCACGCCTTTGAGCAAAGTTTAGATGCACTGTTTGCACAGAAAAAAAGCTAATTTTTAATCACCTATAGAGTGATAGAAACAATAAGAATAAGAGGAATACCGTCATGGCTGAAGATAAGAAAAAAGTATTGAGCGGCGCAGGTTTGCGTGGCCAGATTGCAGGGCAAACAGCACTCTGTACTGTGGGTAAAGAAGGCGCAGGTTTAACCTACCGTGGTTATGATGTGCGTGATTTAGCTGCCAATTGCAGCTCATTTGAAGAAGTAGCTTATTTGCTCCTACGTGGGCACTTGCCCAATAAGAGTGAGTTGGCGGTTTATCTTAAACGTTTACATGCACTGCGTGATTTACCAGAAACTTTAAAAGAAGTTCTCGAGCGCATTCCAGCTGACGCACACCCAATGGATGTGATGCGTATTGGTACTTCAATGTTGGGCACTTTAGAGCCTGAGTTGAGTTTTGATCAGCAGTTGGATGTAGTTGACCGTTTATTAGCAGCCTTTCCTGCAATTTTATTATATTGGTACCGTTTCAGTCATGATGCTGTGCGCATTGACTGCATGACCAATGAGCCTGATATGGGCAGTCATTTTCTCGCGTTATTGCATGATAAATCACCCAGCGCATTGCATAGTAAAGTGATGAATGTCTCGCTGATTCTTTATGCCGAGCATGAGTTTAATGCTTCAACCTTTACCGGTCGTGTCTGTGCTTCAACACTGTCTGACCTGTATTCATGCATTACCGGTGCGATTGGCTCGTTACGCGGCCCATTACATGGTGGTGCGAACGAAGCAGCGATGGATCTGATTGATCGTTTCAGTTCACCCGAAGAAGCGGTTGAAGAGTTGCGCGCAATGATTGCTCGTAAAGATTTAATTATGGGTTTTGGTCATGCCATTTACCGTGACTCTGATCCGCGTAACGAAGTGATTAAAGGCTATGCAAAACAATTAGCAGACGAAGTCGGGGATACTGTGATTTATCCTGTTTCAGAAGCCATTGAGACCTTTATGTGGGAAGAAAAACGCTTATTCCCTAATGCTGACTTTTTCCATGCCTCAGCCTACCGTTTTATGGGTATTCCAACTCAGTTGTTTACCCCGATTTTTGTTTGCTCACGCGTCAGCGGTTGGGCAGCGCATATGTTTGAACAGCGAGCTAATAACCGTATTATTCGCCCCAGTGCTGAATATATCGGTGAGGAGCATCGCCCAGTGCCGCCTGTTGGCGAGCGTTAAGCGTTTGAGCGCTTAAGCTGATCCGTAACCGGCTGTAGCAAAGTACAGCCGGTTTTCATGGTTCAGTCTGTTGAGTTCACCCGTGATTACCTGAGGGATTTTAAAACGTTATGAATATTCAATTCCGTAAAAAACTACCTAGCACCGCGCTCGATTATTACGATGTGCGTGAAGCAGTTGATGCCATTGAACCGGGCGCTTATGCCAAGCTGCCTTACACATCACGCGTCTTGGCAGAAAACCTAGTACGCCGCTGCGAGCCCAGTGAGCTTACGGATGCGCTTAAGCAGCTGATTTATCGCAAGAGTGACTTAGACTTCCCTTGGTATCCGGCGCGTGTTGTTTGCCATGATATTCTCGGGCAAACTGCGTTGGTTGACTTGGCTGGTTTGCGTGATGCCATTGCCGAGCAGGGCGGTGATCCGTCTAAAGTAAACCCGGTGGTTCCGACTCAATTGATCGTTGACCACTCCTTAGCGGTTGAGCACGGTGGTTGTGATCCAGATGCCTTTGATAAAAACCGTACGATTGAAGATCGTCGTAACGAAGACCGCTTTCACTTTATTGAGTGGACTAAAACTGCCTTTAAAAACGTTGATGTGATTCCAGCCGGTAACGGCATCATGCACCAAATCAACTTGGAGAAAATGTCTCCAGTGATTCAGGCACGTGACGGTATTGCCTTCCCCGATACTTGTGTCGGTACTGACAGCCATACTCCACACGTTGATGCTCTAGGCGTACTGGCTATTGGTGTCGGTGGTCTCGAAGCAGAAACCGTGATGCTTGGTCTACCTTCCATGATGCGCCTACCCAATATAGTCGGTGTTGAGCTGATTGGTAAGCGTCAGCCGGGTATTACTGCCACTGATATTGTTCTGGAAATGACCGAGTTCTTGCGTAAAGAGCGCGTGGTCGGTGCTTACTTAGAGTTCTTTGGTGAAGGTGCTGCGACCTTATCCATTGGTGACCGTGCCACTATTTCCAATATGACACCTGAATACGGTGCAACCGCTGGTATGTTCTATATTGATGAACAAACTATTGAGTATTTAACCCTGACCGGTCGTGAGCCAGAGCAAATTGCTTTGGTTGAGAACTACGCTAAAGTAACTGGCCTGTGGGCGGATAGCTTAAAAGACGCTCAGTATGAGCGTGTGCTGAAGTTTGACCTGTCTGCAGTCGGTCGTAATATGGCTGGCCCCTCCAACCCGCATGCACGTGTTTCTACCAGCGATCTTGCTGCCAAAGGCATTGCTGGCGCATGGGAAAAAGAAGAAGGCTTAATGCCCGATGGCGCAGTGATTATTGCTGCCATCACCAGCTGCACCAACACCAGTAACCCGCGTAACGTAGTTGCGGCGGCACTGGTGGCACGTAACGCAAATAAGTTGGGCTTAGAGCGCAAACCATGGGTGAAAACTTCTTTTGCCCCTGGTTCAAAAGTGGCTGAGCTGTACCTTAAAGACGCTAAATTGCTCGAAGAGCTTGAGCAGCTAGGTTTTGGTATCGTTGGTTTTGCCTGCACCACCTGTAACGGAATGAGCGGCGCATTGGATCCTGTGATCCAACAAGAAATCATTGATCGTGATCTGTATGCCACAGCAGTGCTGTCGGGCAACCGTAACTTCGATGGCCGTATTCACCCCTACGCTAAACAGGCGTTCTTGGCTTCACCGCCATTAGTGGTTGCTTATGCCATTGCTGGTACCATCCGTTTCGATATTGAAAAAGATGCACTGGGTCATGATAAAGAGGGTAATCCTATTACCTTGAAAGATCTGTGGCCAACCGATGCAGAGATTGATGAGATTGTAGCTGCAAGCGTTAAGCCTGATCAGTTCAATCAAGTCTATATCCCCATGTTTGATCTAGGTTCTATCACTCAGTCGCCCAGTCCACTGTATGATTGGCGTCCGATGAGTACCTATATCCGTCGTCCGCCGTACTGGGAAGGTGCTTTGGCGGGTGAGCGCACCATGAAAGGTATGCTGCCGTTAGCGGTGTTAGGTGACAACATCACCACTGACCACTTGTCGCCATCCAACGCGATTATGCTGGACAGTGCCGCCGGTGAATATCTGCATAAAATGGGCTTGCCAGAAGTTGACTTCAACTCCTATGCCACTCACCGTGGTGACCACCTGACTGCACAGCGTGCCACCTTTGCTAACCCGAAACTCTTTAATGAAATGGTTTTGGATGAAAAGGGTGAGGTTCGCCAAGGATCGCTGGCGCGTATTGAGCCAGAAGGCAAAGTGACCCGTATGTGGGAAGCGATTGAAGCCTATATGGAGCGCAAACAGCCGCTGATTATTGTCGCCGGTGCTGACTACGGTCAGGGTTCATCACGTGACTGGGCTGCTAAAGGCGTGCGTTTGGCCGGTGTTGAAGTGATTGCTGCTGAAGGTTTTGAGCGTATTCACCGTACTAACCTGATTGGTATGGGTGTGCTGCCGCTGCAATTTGCTGAAGGCACGACCCGTAAAACATTAGGTTTAGACGGTACTGAAACCTACGACGTTGAAGGTGAACTGAAGCCAGGTAATACCATGACTTTAGTCATCACTCGTCGTAACGGTGAAGTCGTACGAGTGCCCATGCTCAGCCGTATTGATACGGCAGCAGAGCAGGTTGTCTATGAAGCAGGCGGTGTACTGCAACGCTTTGCTCAAGAGTTTCTGGCATCAGAAGGCGTCAATGCTTAATGCAGCTTAAGGCATAACCAACCCGCTAAACGAGTGATCCTTGTTTAGCGGGTTTTTATTTTCTAGTGTCGCTGTGTATTCAGCCACTATTGTTTTTATATTGAGCTTAGGGAGATTCCATTATGAGTCAGGTCCCACAAATTAAAATCCCCGCAACCTATATGCGTGGTGGTACCAGTAAGGGTGTGTTTTTCCGTATTGATGATTTACCTGCAGCAGCACAGCAGGCTGGCGCAGCGCGTGATGCCTTGTTATTACGGGTGATTGGCAGTCCAGACCCTTATGCTAAGCAAACTGATGGTATGGGCGGCGCAACTTCTAGCACCAGCAAAACAGTATTGCTGGCGAAAAGTGAGCGTGCAGATCACGATGTTGACTACTTATTTGGTCAAGTCTCGATTGATAAGCCCTTTGTCGACTGGAGTGGTAACTGCGGTAACTTAACCGCGGCAGTCGGCTCCTTTGCCATCTCTAATGGCTTAGTTGCTGCGGATAAAATCCCGCAAAACGGTATCTGCACCGTACGTATCTGGCAGGTCAATATCGAAAAAACCATTATTGCCCATGTACCTATTACCAACGGTGAAGTACAAGAAACCGGTGACTTTGAGCTGGATGGCGTGACTTTCCCTGCGGCGGAAGTGCAGATTGAGTTTCTTGATCCGGCGGACGGTGATGGCGATGATGCAGCGATGTTCCCGACCGGTAATGTGGTGGATGATCTTGAAGTACCGGGTGTTGGCACGTTGAAAGCCACATTGATCAACGCAGGCATTCCAACCATCTTTGTCAATGCGGCAGATATTGGCTATAGCGGCACTGAGTTGCAGTCTGCAATCAACAGCGACAAAGATGCTTTAGCTAAATTTGAGCTGATCCGTTCTTATGGCGCAGTGAAAATGGGTTTAATTAAGGATGTCGCTGAAGCTGCTGCGCGTCAGCACACGCCCAAAGTGGCCTTTGTTGCGTCGCCTGCAGATTACACAGCGTCCAGTGCTAAAGAGATAAAAGCTGCTGATATTGATGTCTTGGTGCGTGCGTTATCGATGGGGCAATTACACCACGCGATGATGGGCACTGCTGCAGTAGCCATAGGTACGGCAGCAGCGATCCCTGGCACTTTAGTTAACTTGGCTGCTGGCGGCGGTGATCGTACCGCAGTTAATTTTGGTCATCCGTCGGGTACCTTGCGTGTCGGTGCAGAAGCGGTACAAGACAATGGCAAATGGATCGTTAAAAAAGCCATTATGAGTCGCAGTGCACGTGTACTTATGGAAGGCTGGGTACGTATTCCAGGTGATAGTTTCTAAGTTTTGCGGGCTGTGTGGCATCCCTCTAAACCTAAAGGTATGAGGTTTTCCACATCAAACTGATAGATCAAAAAGGCGCTCTCGATGGGCGCTTTGTTGTATCGGCTCTACAACCTTTGTCGTGTGGCTGGCAGTGAATTCAGTGCGCAAAACGATTGAGGATATTGCTATAGTGAATGAGATGCTTTCAAAGTATGTTATTGTTAGCTTCAATAGTTTAAAGCTATTAGGAATATAGTTATATACATATTCCCAGTAAGAATTAGCATGCTATATTGTGTGCAGATTAAGCAAACAACCCAGGAGTAACACGATGCAAAATACTGATACTGCAGTTTACGGTTTACCACGTTTGAACGAACGTGCACCAGAATTTAAAGCACCGACCACTGACGGTGAGAAGTGCCTAGACGATTACAAAGGCAAATGGTTGGTGCTGTTTTCACACCCAGCTGACTTTACTCCAGTGTGTACCACTGAGTTTGTTGCCTTTGCGAAGAAAGAGCCTGAATTCACTAAGCGTAACTGTGCGTTATTAGGTTTATCTATTGATAGCACCCACTCGCACATTGCTTGGATGCGCAATATCAAAGAGAAATTTGGTGTTGATATCACATTCCCAATTATTGCTGACCTGAAAATGGATGTTGCTCGTGCTTACGGCATGATCCACCCAGGTGCTGCGGATACTTCAGCTGTACGTGCGACCTTTATCATTGACCCTAATGGTATTTTACGTGCGATGGTGTACTACCCAATGAGCAACGGTCGTTTAATTGACGAGTTCTTGCGTCTGTTAGATGCACTGCAAACCAGTGATGAGCACGGCGTAGCAACACCAGAAGGCTGGACACCTGGTGAGCGTGTTATCGTTCCACCAGCAGGTACTGCAGCTGAAGCGGATGCGCGTGTTAAGTCAGGTGAGTATGAGTGTGTTGATTTCTACTACTGCACTAAGCAGCTGTAAGATAACAGCAATTCAGGGTTAATAGCCCTGATAGAAAAACCCCAGTATCGGTGACGGTACTGGGGTTTTTTATCGCCTGCAGTATATGTTCTGCAGGCTATTGCATTGTGATTCGCTGCTTGAGCTCAGTGATAAGTTGAAGCAGCGAGTGGCTCACATCACTCTTTCATTGGAAAGAGTTTGGCTGAGAACTTCACATACAAGGCAGCGGACTGCACTTGGATAATATAAGCTAAGGCAATTAATAAGGCTGCATGTGCACCAGCTTCACCGAAGGCTGTCATTGATAAGGCTAGAGCAATGGACAGGTTACGCATTACGGTACCGTACACTAAAGCAATACCATCACCCCGGTTGAAGCGCTTGCGAGCAATCACAGTACTGACGATATAGTTGATGCTATACAGCAGTAACAAGGGGACTAATAAGCGCAACACTAAACTGGGTGATTCCAATAGGTCTGGACCTTTCAGCGCCATCGCCACAAACACAATACCCAATACACCTAAGCTCGACAGTGGTGGAAATTTAGGTGCATATTTTTTCTGGAAGCTTTCTAAGCCATGACGACGCACCAAGAAGGTACGAGTGGCTTGTCCAGCAACTAATGGGATCACAATAAACATTAGGATCTGTTGGAAAACCAAACCTAATTCCACTGGGATCTCTGAACCCAACAGTACCTTGACGTAAAATGGAGTCAGTAATGAACCCAAAAATAAGCCAATCAAGGTCAGCTTAATCGCTGCAGGGAGGTTACCTTTAGCAAAACCAGTCCAAGAAATAGTCATGCCACTGGTCGGCAGCAAGGCCGCCAATAATAAACCCAGTGCCAATTCTGGCTGCTCAGCAAAGAAGATACGACCCAGTGCAAAAGCGACCACTGGAATAAACATAAAGTTGATAACAATCGCCCAAATTTGTACGGCGTTATCCCCACCGACCAAGAGCTGCTTGGGCTTAATTCCGACCATCATTGGATAAACCATCAATAGCGTAAGAGGAGCAATCAAGACGCTGAGGTTGTCCGTGGGTAATGTTAAGCCAGCCGCTAAACCCAATAGTAAAAATAGTGGGATGCTCAAGCTTAGGTTTTTACTTAACCATGTAATGTACTTCATACCGACCTCTATCGTGTGCAGTTGCACGGGTTAACACTGCAAGGGTGCAGGACACTAAGAACACATTATACATTTTCGTAAAGCATTTGTCGGGTACGCAAGGTCGCAGTGCAGTTGTAATAAGTACTAAAGACGATGTAAAAAGAGTCTTTAGGCCTTTTGCAAGGCTGCAGTATGCCATGCTCTAGGTATACAATGCCCAGCATCTATCTGCTAAATCGCCGAATTTACTGCAATATAGCGCTATTAAGTACTATAGACTCTGTTGTTGCTTAAGAGACTTAAAGCAATAATCCTAGGGCTTATTTTTTAGGTATTTTATTTGTTTACTGATCTGATTTTTGAAGAGGGGTTTACCAAGGTGGATGCTGAACTTGATGTCATCTTTGTACCAACCGATGAATTAGTGGTTGAAGCCATGCTGAAAATGGCCGCCGTCACTGCCAATGATGTGTTATATGACTTGGGTTGCGGTGATGGTCGTATTGTTGTCGCTGCAGCGATGGAGCGTGGCGCACGTGCGGTGGGTGTTGATATGGATCCGCGCCGTATTGCTGAGGCTAATGCTTTGGCAGAAACCATCGGTGTTGAAGATCGCGTTGAGTTTCTGCAAGAGGATTTACTGACGGTTGATTTCAGTGAAGCCACAGTGCTGACCTTGTATTTACTGCCCTCACTGAACGTGAAGTTAAAAGCACGCATTTTGACTGAGCTTAAGCCCGGTACACGTATTATTGCGCATGCCTTTAATATGGGGCGTTGGCAGCCTGATGCTAAACGTGCGATGGGCGGTGTGTATTTGTATAAATGGGTGGTTCCCGCACCGCTACAAGGGACTTGGGAGTGGCTGAGTGATGAGGGCAAAGTCTACCGTGTGGAGTTGGATCAAACCTTTCAAATGCTCAGCGGTCAGGCTTGGATCGATAACGAGCAGGTGGAGTTGGTTGAAGCCAAGGTGCTTGGCACTCGCGTGCGTTTAGTGATTCAAACCACTGTGACTCAAGAAGCTGAAGTTTTTATGTCCGGTTATCAAGATGGCCTGTTGTTGCCAGCGGTTGATAGCAAGCAAGTCTCGGCCGGTATACGCTTAGAAGTGTGATTGTGTTGTAGCCGTTATTGTACTGATGATAGCCGAGCTCAGATATATTTGAGCTCGGCTATTTTTTGCTGAATTTAGAAGGTGGCGCAATGTCCGCCGGAAGGAGCTTGGCCTGAGCCAATGGCAATAATCGGTGCTTCTAAGCGCAAGTTGACCGGTTGTGAGTGCTGCCAGTCCCAGACAAAGAAGCCCAATAGCGCAGTCCAAAACACAACAATACGTAAATTATTCATATCAGTATCCAAAATAGCGGCGAACACGTACACCAATCAGCGAGCCTAAGAAGGCCATCACTACCCAAATCCAGCCGTGGATACTGCCGGTAGAGATTCCACTGACCATTGCACCCACGTTACAGCCAAAGGCTAAACGCGAGCTGTAACCCAATAAGAATCCTGCAATAATGCCCACAACCCACTGCTGAGTATTCAGCGGATTGGACTTGCCGGTTTTATTGCGTGAGAAGATCCATAACGCACCCGCTAAAATACCAATATTAGTAATTGAGGTCAGGTCTAAAAATACTGACTGCTGTAATGCGGTGGTATTGACCGGCTGACTCCAAAACGCATTGGTGGCGGGATCAAATAGATTGCCTGCGTTAGCAATTTTTGCCGCCCATAAGCCAAAGCCATAAACCACGCCCCAAGGCTTACCGGCAATCACTAAAATCAATACGGCTAATACTGCAATCGCTACTGCGCCAATGATGAGTTTTTTATTGAATAAGCTGTGCACAGTGGTGTTGGTTTTTGACCACCACCAGGCGGCAAGACCGACAACAATTAAACCCAGGTAAGTTAAACTCAGTGCACCGCCGAGGCCGACTTCTTCAACTAAACCCACAGGTTCCAGATGACCTAAGTCGAGCCACCAGCCTAGATGTGCTGAGCCTAAGAAGCTACCCAGAGCAAACACCGGCAAAATAGCCATATTCAATGGAATACCGAGGCCAGCTTTATATAAAGTCCCCGAGCCACAGCCGTCGGCAATTTGCATTGCGCCACCAAAGACTAAAGCACCGATTAACAAGCTGATACTCGGTGGGCCTAAAGCAGCACTCAGCTCAGTGGGGAAGCTGGCCAGTAACGGCATGGAGAATGCTGCAGCAATGGCTAATAAGAGTATCTGTGCAAAGACGCCGCTGGCATCACGTTTTTCAATCAGATTGCGCCAGCCGGTAGTAAAGCCAAAGCGTGCACCGGCTAATACGCCACCTAGACCGATACCGACTAAAAATAATAAGCTTTGGCGTACTGAGACAAACCAAAATAAGAATGCCGCAAAGCCAGCGAACACTAGAGTTAAAGCCAAACGATTTTTCATATCAGTTATTCACCAGCTTAGAAAATTGAGCTTGCAGTTGCTCAAAACGGCTGGGCGTATTTTCCATCGGTAAACTGGCTGAATTCTGTGTCCACTCTGCCAGTGAAGCAGGGTAGAGGCGGACATCTTTAAGGCCGGCTAACTCGGATAAGACAAACCAGTTGGTGGCTGCCCAGTGACCGGTATTACAAAAGGATACCGTCTCTTGTGCTTGATCTAGGCCTTGTTCACGCACTAAGGCTTTAATTTCAGCTGTCGGGCGAATACGGGTGTCATCTTGGTTAAACCACTGACCAAAAGGTGTGTTTTGTGCAGTAGCAATGGTACCACCGGTACTGGCGGTGGGTGCTTTAGCTTGGCCTTGGTAAAAAATAGGCGGGCGCGCATCGAGTAATTGATAGGTGGTATCTTGGCGAGTGATCTTATCCAGCAACTCGTCTTGAAAAATCACTAGATCAGGGTTGCTGTTTACTACGAGTTGGCTGGCTTGCACTCTTGGCGCTTGGGTACTGATCCCTTGCTGCCACTGCTTAAAACCACCGTTGAGCACGCTCAGGTCAGTCAGCCCTAAATATTTCAGCGTCCAATACACTCGCGCAGCTGCACCAAAGTCAGTTTCATCAGCGCCGCTGGAATAGACCACAATGGGGTGCTGCTGGGTTACGCCTAATGTACGCAGTAACTCTTGAAAGTAGGCGTCATCAGCTAATTGCCCCGGGTTATTTGCTGGGCCACGCCATTGTCCGTAAGGAGCCGAGAGCGCCTGTGGAATATGTCCAGCGGCGTAATCTTCAGGACTGCGAATATCAATAACTTGCAACTCTGGATGAGCCATTAGAGCATCAGTGAGCTCATGGGCTTCAATTAAGGGTTGCGAGGTTGCAGCCTGTGCATTAGCAAAGACTAAGGATAAAAAAAACGCCAAACTGGCGTAAAAATATTTCATAGCTGTGACTCCTATATCTGTGGTGCAATAATGGCATAGTGCTTGCCGACACAGAAAGAATCATTTGCTATATGGTTATATAGAAATCATTTCTTATAACTTGTGGGAGAGGTTGGGTGTACTTGATAGGCACTTAAATCGACGGGGCAATGGACTGGCGTGCTGTATAAATTAATCGAAGGGTCATGCTGTAGATAACACACCTGCACGCCTGAATGAGGCGCGCAGGTGGATTCAGGTCTTAGTTATTTTCCGCGAGGAAGAACCAAGTATCCAGTACTGAGTCTGGATTGAGGGAAACGCTTTCGATACCTTCGTCCATTAACCAGCGTGCTAGGTCAGGGTGGTCAGATGGACCTTGACCGCAAATACCAATGTATTTATCGGCTTTAATACAGGCTTGAATAGCCATTGATAGCAGTTTTTTAACCGCTGGGTCACGCTCATCAAACAAGTGCGCAATCACACCTGAGTCACGGTCGAGACCTAAGGTCAGCTGCGTCATATCATTGGAGCCAATGGAGAAACCATCGAAGTGCTCAAGGAATTCGTCAGCTAACAAGGCATTGGATGGCAGTTCGCACATCATAATTAAGCGCAGACCGTTTTCACCGCGTTTCAAACCATACTCTTCGAGCAGGCCGACCACTTGCGCGGCTTCATTGACGGTACGTACAAAGGGCACCATCAACTCAACGTTGGTTAAACCCATCACATCACGCACACGCTTCATCGCGCGGCATTCCAGTTCAAAACAATCGCGGAATGATTCGCTGATATAACGTGAAGCGCCACGGAAACCTAACATGGGGTTTTCTTCGGTGGGCTCGTAGAGCTTACCGCCGATGAGGTTGGCGTATTCGTTGGATTTAAAGTCAGACAAACGCACAATGACTTTTTTCGGCCAGAATGCAGCGGCTAAAGTACTGACACCTTCAACCAATTTATCGACATAGAAATCAATCGGGCTGGCATAACCGGCAGTGCGTTTTTCAATGCTGTCTTGTAAGTCGCTGGGCAAACTATCAAAGTTGAGCAGAGCTTTGGGGTGTACGCCAATCATACGGTTGATAATAAACTCAAGACGGGCTAAACCCACACCTTCGTTTGGCAGTTGGGCAAAATCAAAGGCACGATCAGGGTTACCCACGTTCATCATGATTTTGAAGGGTAAATCTGGCATCGCTTCAACAGAGTTAGTGCGAATATCAAAATTCAGTTCGCCTTCAAAAACATAACCGGTATCACCTTCAGCACAGGATACGGTGACGCCTTGGCCGTCTTTCAGCAGAGCAGTGGCATTACCACAACCGACGACCGCTGGAATACCCAACTCACGGGCAATAATCGCTGCGTGACAGGTACGGCCACCACGGTTAGTGACGATAGCGCTGGCGCGTTTCATCACTGGTTCCCAATCTGGGTCGGTCATATCTGAAACTAATACATCACCGGGTTGGACTTTCTCCATCTCTGACACATCATTGATAATACGCACGCGGCCTGCACCGATACGCTGACCAATGGCACGACCTTCAACTAATACAGTACCTTGCTCTTTAAGCAAGTAGCGCTCCATTACATTGAGGTTGCTGCGGCTTTTAACGGTTTCTGGGCGGGCTTGTACAATGTATAGCTTGCCATCATCACCGTCTTTAGCCCACTCGATATCCATAGGGCAGCCATAGTGCTGCTCGATGATCACTGCTTGCTTGGCTAAGTTAGTGACTTCTTCATCACTTAAGCAAAAGCGCATACGATCAGCAGGAGCAACATCAATGGTTTCAATGGATTTACCTGCGCTTGCATCAGCACCGTAGATCATCTTCAGTGCTTTACTGCCCAAGTTGCGACGTAAAATCGCTGGACGACCGCCGGCTAAGGTTTGCTTGTGCACATAGAATTCATCAGGGTTAACAGCGCCCTGTACCACGGTTTCACCGAGGCCATAGGCACCCGTGATAAAGACCACGTCACGGAAACCAGACTCAGTGTCGAGGCTGAACATTACGCCAGCCGCTGCAGTTTCAGAGCGCACCATACGTTGTACACCCACGGATAAGGCCACATTGCGGTGGTCAAAGCCTTGGTGTACACGGTAAGAAATCGCACGGTCATTAAACAGTGAAGCAAAGACTTCTTTTGCTGCGTAGATGACATTATCCACGCCGCGAATATTCAAGAAGGTTTCTTGCTGACCAGCAAAAGAGGCATCAGGCAAGTCTTCAGCGGTAGCGGATGAACGCACAGCCACAGCCATATTCTCGTTGCCATTGGCCATGTCGGCAAAGGCAGTGCGAATATCGCTGTCGAGCTGGGCAGGGAAGTCTGCGTCTAAAATCCATTGGCGAATTTGTGCACCCGCTTTAGCCAGTGCATTCACGTCATCGGTATCTAAAATATCCAATAAATCATGGATACGTGCGTCTAGATTATTGGCATCAATAAAGTCACGGTAGGCTTGCGCAGTGGTGGCAAAGCCGCCAGGCACTGAAACACCGGCGCCTGCAAGGTTGCTGATCATTTCGCCTAGGGAAGCGTTTTTGCCCCCTACACGCTCAACATCATGGTTACCGAGCTTATCGAGGGAAACTACGTATTCAACCAAGGTGATCTCTCCACGTCTGTATTGAAAGAGCCAATTTAATCTATTGGCCTTGTTTGGGGAAAATGGGTCACAATGTCGCCCAACAACATGTCAGGCACTTACAAGCCTATACTAACCGAGAAATGTTCACGACTTAAGGCTTTTGGCAATTATGAAACGTACAGCTTTTTTTATCTCAGATGGAACGGGTATCACTGCCGAAACGCTTGGACAAAGCCTATTAGCGCAGTTTGATAATATCGATTTCCGCCGCTTAACCCGACCCTACATTGACACTGTTGAAAAAGCACAGGCAATGGTACAACAAATTAATGAGGTTGCGGACAATGAAGAGATGCGACCCATTGTCTTCGATACCATTGTAAACACTGAAATTCGCGATATTTTAACCACGGCGAATGCGTTTAAAGTGGACATTTTCTCCAGCTTTTTAGCGCCGCTTGAAGAAGAATTGAGTGATCGCTCATCCTATTCAGTGGGTAAATCACATTCCATTGCGCACAGTGCCAACTATATGGAGCGTATCGAAGCGGTGCATTTTGCGCTGGATAACGATGATGGTGGTCGCACCCGTCATTATGATAGTGCCGATATTATTTTGGTCGGTGTCTCGCGTTGCGGTAAAACGCCAACCTGCCTGTATATGGCCATGCAGTACGGTATTCGTGCAGCTAACTATCCGTTAACTGAAGACGATATGGAAAGCTTGCAGCTGCCTTGTTCGTTAAAGAAGTATAAAGAAAAGCTCTTTGGTTTAACCATTGATGCTGACCGTTTAGCGGCCATTCGTAATGAGCGTAAACCCAACAGTCGTTATGCCAGTTACGCACAATGTGAGTTCGAGGTGCGTGAAGTGGAAGGGTTGTTTAAGCGCGAAAATATCAATTTTATCAATACCACGCATTTTTCTGTTGAAGAGATTTCTGCGAAAATATTAGTTGAGATGGGTATTGAGCGACGTCTTAAGTAAGCGCCTGTTGGCTTTACTTGAGTGAAAAATAGGCGGTATGCATTCAGTGTGCATACCGCCTAGTGTGTCTTAGAACGCTTTAAGTGAGCTTGAGCTTACTCGATGTCGTCCCAGCCGCCCATTTCTTTCCAGCGATTCACAATGCCGAAAAAGAGTTCTGCGGTTTTTTCCGTATCGTAGCGCGCGTTGTGTGCTTCACGGCTATCAAAATTGATATCTGCTGCTTCACAGGCTTTAGCTAATACGGTTTGTCCGTAAGCTAAGCCACCCAATGTCGCGGTATCAAAGCTGGAGAAGGGGTGGAAAGGGTTGCGTTTAATACCACAACGCTCAACCGCTGCATTGAGAAAACCTAAGTCAAAGTGGCTGTTGTGGCCGACTAAAATGGCACGCTTACAGCCGGCCGCTTTCAGTGATTTACGCACACTTTTAAAAATCTCACCTAGGGCGTGATCTTCCTTGACCGCCATACGCAATGGGTGATCCAGCTTGATGCCAGTAAAGTCCAATGCGGCTTGCTCAATATTGGCACCTTCAAAAGGTTTAACGCGGAAAAACAAAGTGTGCTCAGCATAGAGCAGACCTTCATCATCCATGGCTGGAATCACTGCAGCGATTTCCAGTAAACCATCAGTGGCACAATTAAAACCGCCGGTTTCGACATCAATCACAACAGGTAAGTAACCGCGAAAACGGCGCGCCATGGCAGATTTTAATCCGCCGCTGTGCTTATCGTGTCCGTTGTTGGTGTCTTTGTTGATGTACTCTTCAAATTCGTAATCTGGGATGTCGTGGCTCATGCCTGAGCTCCTAATACGCGCCAATTTAAGGTTTCACCGGCACGTAAGGGCACCAGTTGTTGTTCGCCAAAATCTAGAGTGGCTGGCACGGTCCAAGGTTCACGCACCAGAGTGATGGTGTCTTGGTTGCGCGGCAGACCATAGAAGTCAGCACCAAAGTGGCTGGCAAAGGCTTCCAGTTTGTCCAAAGCGTTACGTTGCTCAAAGGCTTCAGCGTATAACTCAATCGCCGCATAAGCGGTGTAGCAACCGGCACAGCCACAGGCGTTTTCTTTCGCGTTTTGCGCGTGTGGTGCAGAGTCAGTCCCTAAGAAAAACTTAGCAGAGCCACTGGTGGCTGCATCAAGTAAGGCTTCTTGGTGGGTATTGCGCTTGAGAATCGGCAAGCAATAAAAATGCGGACGAATACCGCCGGCCAGCATATGGTTGCGGTTGTACAGCAGGTGGTGGGCGGTAATGGTAGCGGCAACGGTATCAGCGCAACTGCTGACAAACTGTGCTGCATCGGTCGTTGTAATATGTTCCATAACCACTTTGAGGTTAGGAAAACGATTGACTAGACCTACCAGTTGATCGTCAATAAAGCGTTTTTCACGATCAAAAATATCCACGTGACTGTGAGTGACTTCACCGTGTACTAGCAGCGGCATACCCACTTCACTCATGGCTTCTAAGGCTGGGTAGATCGCTTCAAGTGAAGTCACGCCTGAGTCAGAGTTGGTGGTTGCACCAGCCGGGTACAATTTTGCCGCATGCACAAAACCGCAAGCCTGGGCTTCTTTAATATCTTGGGCAGAGGTTTGATCTGTTAAATATAGGACCATTAGCGGCTCAAACGCACTCTGTGCAGGGCGCACACTTAAAATACGTTCACGGTATTGATCGGCTTCCGTTGTATTGCGTACGGGTGGTACTAGGTTGGGCATAATAATGGCGCGGGCAAAGGTACGAGCGGCATCGGCAACAGTGTGTTGCAAAACCGCGCCATCGCGCAGGTGAATATGCCAATCGTCGGGTCGTAGCAGTGTAAGACGGTCAATCATGAAGGTTTCCAGTCGGTCGATTTATATTGAATAGGTAGAATGCTACCGTAAAAGCGCGGTGTGGGCATCTGCTTTAAAGTTTTCTTAACAGTGACCGATAGCTTGGCTGAGCATTTTAGGTGACGGGAGAGCGCAATGCGCTTAGCTGTATTTTCAATTTTAGTTAGTTTACTGGCAACACCAGCACTGGCAATAACCTTTCAAACGCCACTGGAGCATGTCGAGTGGACTGTCGAAGGTGATCGTTTTGAATGTCGCCTGACGCAACCGGTGAAAGGTTTTGGTCAAGGTGAGTTTGTGCGACGTGCCGGTGAAAGCCCAACATTTAAGCTGCAGGCCCAAGAGGCTTGGCTCAGTCGTGGCTCGGCGACTTTATTTTCAGCTGCAGCGCCTTGGCGTACCAGTCAGCATAGTGTTCCTTTAGGTGCGGTGGTGGTTACCGCCAATAGCAATATGCTGCAGGCTTCCCCTCGGCAGTCAGGGCGATTGCTCACCGGTTTGCTGGAAGGGCGTGGACCGTTAATTCAGCACCGTACTCAGCAAGGTGAGTGGCTTGAGGTGCATATTGTGCCGGCTGGTTTTGCTGATGCCTACCAACGTTACTTAACCTGTACCGCAGCTTTGTTACCCTACAACTTTGATCAGCTTAAACAAACGCGCATTGCCTTTGCTGATACCAATATGGTACTCAGTGATTCAGCCACCGGGCGTTTACAGGCGATTGTTGACTATTTAAAAGAGGATCCAACAGTGAATCAAATAGAGATTGATGGTCACTCAGACAGTTGGGGCAATCGCTTAAGTAACCGTGAGTTGTCACGCCGCCGAGCACTGACGGTACAAAATTATTTTTTAGAGCAAGGTGTTACCCAAGAGCAAATAATATTACGTTTCCATGGCGAGCGTTATCCGCTTAAGCCGAATAATACTGCGGCCAATCGTGCTCTGAACCGTCGAGTGAATATTGTCCTTTCGCGCGCGCCAAAATCCACTGAGAGTGCTGAGTAGTCTACTGATCAATGTGTTTTAGTTTTGGCAAAGTAGGTTTTAGTCAGCTTGATCACCACAGGACTGAGTAGCAAGAGAGAGATGATATTAGGCAGAGCCATAAGCCCGTTGAGCGTATCGGCTAACAGCCAGACGGTATCAAGTTGTGTGACCGCGCCCAAAGGTACCATCGCGACCCAGAGCAAGCGGTAGGGCAGAATTGCTCGAGCGCCAAATAAAAACTCCCAGCAGCGCTCACCGTAATAGCTCCAGCCAATAATGGTGGTAAAAGCAAATACCACCAGCGCAGTGGTGAGCAAATAGTGGCCGGTGCCGGGCATGGCGGATTCAAATGCTGCCGATGACAGCGCAGCTCCAGTCAGGCCGCTGGTCCATACACCCGAGCAAATAATGGCTAAGCCGGTCATGGTGCAGACAATCAATGTATCGATAAAAGTGCCCATCATGCCGATTAAGCCCGACTCCACAGGCTCATCACTGGTACCGGCTGCTTGCGCGATGCCAGCGCTGCCTAGACCTGCTTCATTGGAGAATACGCCGCGTGCAACACCAAAGCGCAACGCAGCAATCATCGCCGCTCCAGCAAAGCCTCCCGCGGCCGCATGGCCATTGAATGCGGAATCAATAATTAATATAAATGCTGCAGGAATCGCCTGGTAATGACTGATCAGGACAAAGAGTGTTGCCAAGATATAGGCCACGCACATAAAAGGCACCAGCGTTTGTGCTACTGCACCAATACGCTGAATACCACCCAAAATAACTAAGCCGACCAAGGCCATAATGCACAGTCCGCTGACCCAAGCCGGCACTGCAAAAGACACTTCCAGCCCAGCAGCCATGCTGTTGACCTGCACCATATTGCCAATCCCAAAGCTGGCTAGACCGCCAAAAATAGCAAAGCAAGCACCGAGCCAAGCCCATTGACCGCTTAAGCCATTTTTAATGGCATACATAGGGCCGCCAACAAAATGATTCTGGCTGTTCTTTTCACGAAAATGCACCGCCAGTACCACCTCACAATACTTGGTGGCCATGCCTACCAGTGCCGTACACCACATCCAAAACAACGCACCCGGTCCACCTAGAACAATCGCAGTGGCTACACCGGCGATATTACCCGTACCGACAGTGGCTGCTAGGCTGGTCATTAACGCGGCAAAAGGGCTGATCTCACCGATACTGGCGTCACCTTTAGAGCGACCATTCCAGATTTCTAAAAAGCCGCGCTTGATATTGCGCAGTGGCATCAACCTCAGTGACAGCATTAAAAATAAGCCGCTACCTAAAATGGCAATCAGCATGGGTGGGCCCCAGACTAGATCATTAATGGCTGTGACGGCGCTATTGAATGTATGCATAAGAGGTTTAAAGTGTGCTGAGCTTAAAAAGTGAATGAGCAGGCGCTGCAGTGGTGTTTTTACTGCTGATAAACGCTGATAAAATTAAAACCATGATGATAGAGGGCCATTAGCGGAAAATACAGTGTTTTTCTGAGCATTTATAGCGCTGCTGGCAGTTTGTCAGTGCTGATGCGGTACACTATTGCAGTCAAAGGTGGGTGAGAAAACCATGAGAAAATATATAACAATATTACCGCTACTGTTGCCGCTGACAGCCTTGGCGTTTCCATTTGAAGTTGATGAGCAACTCAATGGCGCGCAAATTGCCGTTGATACGCAAGATTTAGGTGATAATACGGCTTCAGTGTCCTTAACCAACTATGGACAGCAGGCTGCCGTGTGCACGGTACGCTTTCGTAACGGGCCAGAAAGTCCACGCACTCGCAAAGCACGTATAGATGCGGGTGAAACAACGCATTTAACCGCACGTATGCATACCCAAGTGATTAAAATGCGTGTCAAAGTTAAATGTAAAAACGATTAATTGATAGTAACTGAGCGTGGTGCTCAGCACAGGTAGAGCAGTGTATGGCCGCAATTGTTGAACCCTTTTGGAAGCGTAAAACCCTTGCCGAGCTGGACCAAGAAGAGTGGGAGTCACTCTGCGACGGTTGTGGCTTGTGTTGTTTACAAAAGTTGGCAGATGAAGACGATGACTCGGTGTATTACACCAATGTCGCTTGTCAATTATTGGATTTAGATACCGCGCGCTGCAGTAATTACCCAGACCGTAAAAGCTATGTCGCCGACTGTATTCAGCTCACGCCTGGCACGGCTGAAACATTTAAGTGGTTGCCGACAACCTGTGCTTATCGCTTAGTCAGTGAGGGTAAAGACTTGTTTGTTTGGCACCACTTAGTCTGTGGTAATACCGATGCGGTGCATACGGAGGGTATTTCGCAGTTGGGCCGTATGGCCAGCGAGTTGGATGTGCCCGAGGAAGAGTGGGAAAATCATCTGATTTTCAGATCTGGCTAATCACTTTTATGCAGGAAATTTGCACAATTGACGCTGCGTTCTCGAGGTGAGCGCGCAGCGTCATAAGTAAAGTTATTCAGCGTTTTGTTTTTTCAGTAAGTCGGCTAAACCTGCCAAGCCTTTAAAAGTCTGCTGCGGCCCTTTTTGGCCAGCGCTTTCTTCTTTTTGATAATGCATATCCACTTGACGCTGGTGCTCATTATCATGGCAGTACAAGCACAATAACTCCCAGTTTGAACCGTCGGATGGGTTGTTATCGTGGTTATGGTCGCGGTGATGCACGGTCAACTCACTGAGACCCTTACCGCTAAACTCACGACTGCAACGGCCACAAAAATGCGGGTACATTCTCAATGCTTTTTGTCGATAGCCGCTTTCGTTTTCTTTCTGAGCTTGGGCTAGAATTTTATCGAGCTTACTGGTTGTCATTGGATCGGACCTTTACAAATTTCGCTAAGAGGGCGGTTCACATCAAATAATTTAGCACGAATACCGGTAACACCACTGGCAGTTAAACGGGCGCTGTGCATCTCTAAGTAGGCTTGTGCTGCTGGCGCATCACTAAACAAATAGACACCACCGGCTTCTTGCGTCTCGACGTTTTCCGTCCAGATTTTCCACAGCAATCCAGGTTCTTGGATAATGGACTCAGCTAACGGCTGCATCGCTTGGTGCATATCCTCACCAAAGGGGCCATTAAACGGGAAATCAATTTGCAGTACAGTTAGCATCGTTCAACTCCACTTGTATGTAAGCCAATAATAGAACTTCGCTGGGCATTGCTCAAGACATAAGGGTTTGATTCAACGCATGCTATTTGAGCTTGGGACACTGTTGGTCTTTAATAAAACTGAGGGTGGCTTGTCTGAGCTCTGGAAAAGCAAAAGACATAATATGCGGGCCTTTTGAGTCGAGCCAACATAACTGTTGTTCAGGGTAGGCTTTTTGCCAGTGCGCATAGAGTTTTTTGCCTTGTTTAGCCGGCACAATAGTATCTTTTGGACTGTGCATCATCAGCACCGGCAAATCAATGCTCTCAATATGCTTGATGGGGTCCCACTGTGAGGGGATCAAGACGGTAAAGGGCCACATCAACCAACCGACAACACTCCGACTCATTGCACTGCGCGCTGCTGTGGCAAAACCGCTTAATGGCGCATCTAAAATCAATGCTTTGATATCATGCTGATCTGTCGCTTGTGCAATATAATTGATGGCGATAGCGCTGCCGATACTTTGCCCCAGTATGAGCAGTTCTTTATCTGGGTGTTGTTGCTTCATCCAGATGATAGCTGCTTCAATATCTTGCAGCACCTCAGGCATCCGAGCTTGACCTTCAGAGGCGCCAAATCCTCGATAATCTAAAGCTAAGACACTGACGCCACTGGCAGGTAACCAATAGATGCTGTGACTGTGGCTGGAGATGTTTTCAGCGTTACCGTGCAGATACAGCAGCATAGTATTGGAGTCAGCTTGCTTGCCCTGTGCTGGCAGCCACCAGGCGTGCAGTTTGGTGTTGTCTTGGGCTGTTAGCCAAATATCTTGATATTCAAGCCCAGCATCTTGCGGCGTGGAGATCAAAGCGCTTTGTGGGTAGAAAAATAAAGCAGACAGCGACGTGCAACCGGTAAGCGTTAAACTGCCGACCAGAAGAGTTAATTGAGAAAACAGCCTACGGCCCCACCGTTTAGACAGGGCTTTGAGCGTTTTAGTAATACCAGTTGATGCCAACGCCCACCTCGTGCTGTTTGCTGGTGTCTTGATGGAGTTTGAAGTGTTGGCTTTTAGCTTCGAGCTTAAGTTGCAGGTTGGTTGATAAGCGCCAGCCTAAATTGGCACTGACTTCGGTACGGCGTGTTTTATCGATCACGCTCAGACCTTGCCAATTGCTTTCCAGCTGAGCTTGGATGCGATCGCCTTGCCATAACCAGCCCACGCGAGGGCCAAAGCTTAGCTGTGCGCCCCGATGGAATTGATTGTCAGCCAGCAATTGGGCTTGTGCTAAGCCATAGAAGCGACCGGCGGAGGTGAGCCATGCTTTACCAAAACCTGCGTTAACATAACCAAATAACTCTGCGTCGGCACCAATAAAGCGATCTAAGCCACCACTGACTGACCACGCTGTCGGTTGTTGTAAGTGGGTTTGATGGCTGAGCGATAAAATATCGACAATCTGAAATTGTTGCAGCCTAACGGCACCGCCATCCCAGAGCCTGAGCTTTAAATTACCCATTTGGATTTGTGAGCCGGGTACAAAGCCTTGCGGTAAGTCCATCACTTCATGAAAAGCTGCACGGTAATTGAGATCAACAAAACCTAAACGATTTGAGCGAGAGCCGCTACGCTCATCGGAAAATGTACTGCCTGCTTTAAATTGTAGACGTTGGCTTAAATGACCTTGATCGTCTCGGTAGGCAGGGACTGGAACATCATCAAAGACTGACGAAACAGGTAGTTTTGCGCGGGCGGATAATAGATTGATAGTGCGTTTGCGTAACTCAGGAGTTGCCTGCTTCTTTTTTACTGCTAAATAGCGAGCGTAAGCATAAGCAAGCTCTAAGGTTTGAGCTTGTTCATGTTCACTGAACTCGGTCAGAGACTGTTGGATATCATCGTCTTGCTCAACGAGTTTTTTAGCCTGCTCTAGTGCGGGCCGAGAAACCTGTTGGCTCTTATGCTCCATCTTGCTGGCAGCCGATGGGCGGTATTCAGTATCTTCAACTAAACCGCGTTTCTGTAAAGCGCGTATCGTATCGACGGGCAGAGCAGTGAACGTAAAATCATCAGTGACATCGATGCGTTCAGAGCTGGCATCGAGTAAAGCCAATAAGCGATAGGAGCAGTTTTCATCAAAGAAAAAATAATCAAAAAAAGTATCTTTGGTTTCCCAGATATGGCGAACAAACTGGTCTGCTTCTTCTTTATTAAGGTCCAGTTGGTATTCCCAAATATCACGGTATTCCATATGCGAGTATTCATTGGTTTTCGCATAATAAGGTAGTACCGAAACCACGCCAGGGTAGCCTCCGGTTAATCCTTTCCAAGAGAATACCAGCTCGTTATCGTCTGGGTCGGCATTCGCTGCGAAATTCACACTGTGAGCTAACAGCTTATTACTTGCCGGGTCTTTTTTATCCAAACGAATAAAAGTATGACCGTACATCGAAGACGGTGAGTTGATGTGCGAAGCAGGGAAAACCAAGGTTAAATATTCAGCGCCCAGTTCATCACGCCATTGCTCTAGGTCAGAGCAGGACTGGTCGGTAAATGAAAGCTCAGGAAACTGTTGTTTAACCCAATGATAACGTGCGGGGAATTGGCACTGTGCTGATTGATTGTCAACTACATCTGTCAGTAAAAATTGCTCTAGATTTTCTTGCAGCTCTGCTACGAGTGAGGTTTTACCCTCTTTAGCTAAAAAGAAATTGGGACTATCGTTTTCACTGATATAACGTCCGCTAAAAGGATGTTTGCGATAATGTAGCAGGTGAGACCATTGCTGACTGTGCGCAATAGGCTTGAGTTGATCTAGAGGAGGTATCGGAGCAGCTTGAGCAAAAGCGTAAGGAATAAATACAAAGCTAGCAATTAAAGACCTAGCTATCATGTTAAAAACCTTTATGGCGACAATAAAAGAAGCCCGCAGGAAGCGGGCTTTAAATACAGTAGGTGTGAATTAACCTAAGTATTTCTGTAGATTGATATCTGCTGCCATAGCAGAAGTCATTGCTTCTAATGTAGCTGCTGAAGTTGCATCAGCGCTGAACATTGCATCGAAGTTAGATTGCATTGCGCGATTAAAAGCTGCAGTGTCTTGAGTTTGAACACCCATGACTTCAGCTAAAGCGGCTAAGGTTTCGCCTTGACCAACGGCAATATCTGCAGCCAGTTGATCCATGTTTTCGTCAATAAAAATTTGCGCTGATTTTAAAGGACCGTTAGCAGCTTCACAGCCTAAAGTACCAGAAGTCATACCAAAAGTTTGGTTGCCGGATGTACCATTCGTGGTGGCAGCCATAACATGCTGATACCACTTATCAGCATCAGGGAAGATAACTGTTGAGCCAAGACCGCAACCTGCTGGACCACTAGCAGCGAAAGCAAAAGATGATGCGGTGGCTAAAATTGCACCTGCAATAATTTTCTTCATGGTATATATCCTTAATGTGGCAAGTTTTATTTTTTATCGTGCTCTCTAGCACATGCTAAATGTAGCCATCTTTGCTGTGAGTGTCTAGCTTATAAACGACTATTTCTCTTAACAATTATATCAAACGAAGTTAGCGCAAAATTTCTCGCTCAGTATCTAATAAATAGGGCAGTTCAAGCGGCTCAAGCAGATCTTTTTCATTGCTTTCTAAGTAAATGCGACCATCATTCACAGCTTCATCCAGTGCCGTGGCGAGCAGTTCGATACCGTGCTCACTGCGCGCTGCGCTGACCACTTCGCCGACAGCGCTGGAGTGCACCGGTGATAGCAGTGGTGTGCCGGCAACAGGAATATCTGTGCTGGTCATTTGGAAGCGGTACATATGGCGTTTAAGCTTGCCCAAATACTGCATGCGCGCAACGATTTCTTGGCCGGTGTAGCAGCCTTTTTTAAAGCTGACTGCATCCAGTGCCGGTAAATTGAGCATTTGCGGAATAAACTGCTCGCGGATCGGCATGGATACATGGCCAATACCGCTGCGTATTTGCCCGAGTAACCAAGTATTGAGTGGTGCTTCCGGTAGTAGATTGAGTAAACGCTTACGCAGGCAAGGGCCTTCATCGGCGCTGACCCAGAGTTCGGTTAAAATATCAGAGACGCGTACAGCAATCATTTGATTGTGGTGCACGGTACTGTTGATTTCTTTGGGTAGATCAATCCCCAGTGCGGTCAACGCAGCATCACCTTGATAGAGACCGAAGCGGCTCCAAAGTGCGCTGTCATCCGTTAGCTTGGACTTGGAAAAGACCGCGTATTTTTGCAGTTCAGCCAATTGCTCGATTAAAATATCGTGATCCATAGCTAATAAATAGCCGTCATTTTCTAAAAGCACACGAAAACTTGATAACATGCGTCCTTTAGGCGTACAGCGCGCACCTAGACTGCTGCGTTCATCGCTCACATAGGCAAGGTGGCAGCTGATTTGGCCTTGTAAAAAAGCTTTTGCGTCGGGCCCACGAACAGCAAATACGCCTTCGTGAGTTAATGGGGTAAAACTTGCACAATCGGTCATCACTGTCTCGCTTGTTAAATAATGCATGTGTCTATCATAGAGTGCTAATAGCGTCTTGTCAGCGTATGCCACTTTGTTAAATTTGTCTTATACTGAGTCCACTAATTTTTGGAGTGTGTCATGTCTATCGAAGTTGAAGTGAAACGTCTCTATTGGCACAGTCGTCGCGGTATGTGGGAGCTGGATCAGTTGCTGGTGCCTTTTGTCGAAGAACAGTACTTAAAGCTCGATGAGGCAGACCGTGAGCGTTACCGCATGTTGTTGGATTGTGAAGACCAAGATATTTTTGGCTGGTGCATGCTGCGTGCTGAGCCTGAGAGTGAAGATTTAAAGCGCATTGTTGGATTGGTTTTGGAACATGCAAAACCAAAGTAAGCAAAACTTCAGCTGTTTTTGGCAGCCTTCATTAAGGCTGTCACAGGCAGTGTTGTGTGTATTGTTGCTGGCGTGTGTGGCTGTGGTTCTAGCAGCCATTCCTTTTGTGGTTAAGCTGGTTGTTATCGTACTGTTGAGCGTGCAAATCTACAGTCAGTTGCGTTGTATGCGTGATTATCAGCAACCAGCATTGCGTCGAGGTGTTCGGCGCGACTCGGCAGGTTGGCAGTTATGGAGCGCTGAGCAGGGCTGGCGCTCAATACAGTTGCGTGCTGACAGTATGGCGATACCGGCACTGGTGTTGTTGCGCTACAGATATCCCCATCAATGGTTTTACCGCAGTGCGCTAATTCCTTTTGATAGTGCGCCGCAGGACAGCCATCGCCGCCTGCGAGTACGTCTTAAATTCAGTCGTCAGCGCTGGCAGGCCGTAAAATAGTATCTTGTATGATGTCGCTCAGTTCAGGGTAGTCCAAGGTGTAGTGCAGACCACGGCTTTCTTTACGCTGCATGGCCGAGCGAATAATCAAATCTGCAACCAAAGCAAGATTGCGCAGTTCAATTAAGTCACGGCTGACGCGGTAATTGCTATAGAACTCATCGATCTCATCCAGTAGCAGGCGCACACGGTGCTGAGCGCGCAATAAGCGTTTATCGGTGCGCACAATACCGACGTAATCCCACATAAAGCGTCTAAGCTCATCCCAGTTGTGCGCGATAATCACATCTTCATCCGAATCAGTCACTAAACTGGCATCCCACTCTGGCAGTGGTTTTGGCATCGAGATTTGCGTGTCTTGGTGGATGATATCGCTCGCTGCTGAGCGTGCGTAAACAAAGCATTCAAGCAATGAGTTGCTGGCCATACGGTTAGCGCCATGCAAACCGGTAAAGCTGGTTTCGCCAATAGCATATAAGTTACTGACATCAGTGTGACCGTGCTGGTCCACTGCCACGCCGCCGCAGGTGTAATGTGCTGCGGGCACCACTGGGATGGGGTCTTTGGTTATATCAATACCAAAGGTGAGGCAGCGCTCATACACAGTGGGGAAGTGCTCTCGAATAAATTCAGCAGATTTGTGGCTGATATCCAAATACACGCAATCAATACCCAGGCGTTTCATTTCATGGTCAATCGCGCGCGCCACAATATCACGCGGTGCCAGTTCTTCACGGCTATCAAAGCGCGCCATAAAGCGCTCATCATTGGGCAGTTTAAGATGTGCGCCTTCACCGCGTAACGCTTCGGTGATTAAAAAGTTTTTCGCTTGCGGATGATAGAGGCAGGTGGGGTGAAACTGGTTAAACTCTAAGTTGCCCACGCTGCAACCCGCACGCCAGGCCATGGCAATACCATCGCCGCAGGCGCTGTCGGGGTTGCTGGTATATAAGTAGACTTTGGCGGCACCGCCGGTGGCTAACACGGTAAAGCGCGCAGCATAAGTATCGACTTCATCGGTCGCACGATTGAGCACATAGGCACCGAGGCAGATGTTACCTTCACGGCCAATTTTGTTGGCGGTGATTAAATCCACCGCAACTTGCTGCTCAATCAGTTCGATATTGCTGTGCTGGCGCGCACGGGCTAATAATGTGGTGAAAATCGCGGCACCGGTCGCATCGGCCGCATGAATAATGCGTCGATGGCTGTGGCCGCCTTCACGGGTCAGGTGATAGTCAAAGTGGGTTTCTTCTGCGCTGCTGGCATCGCTACGCGTGAACGGCACGCCTTGTTCAATCAGCCAATCAATCGAGCTGCGGCTGTTTTCAACAGTAAAGCGCACGGCCTTTTCGTTGCATAAGCCCGCCCCAGCAATCAGCGTATCCTGCACGTGGGATTCAACTGTGTCGCTGTCATCGAGTACGCCGGCAACGCCGCCTTGCGCCCAATAGGTTGAGCCGCTGGAGAGGTCGCCTTTACTGAGTACAGCAATACGTAAATGGCTGGGCAAGGTTAAAGCCGTGGTTAAGCCTGCTGCACCGCTGCCGATAATCAGAACATCATATTGGTAAGATTGACTCATGATTGAAACCCACTGCAAAGATGCCGATCAGTATAGCGCTGGATGACCTTGTAAAATACTTACAAATGAATGGAACTTTATGACTGCTTGATGGCTCAATAGTGGCATACAACATTAAACAACACGTGATGAATAGAAACAGGTTAAAGTTAAGCCAAGACAGAGCCGACTGTGATGCGTCTTTTTATTATCGACACCAGACGAGCGGCTGTACATGTTTAATGCGGAGAATGAAATATGGCGCACAATGAATGTGCTATGCGATGTAGTGCTGTGATGTTGTTGGATGGGGATAGCACATGACAGCAGATGATGATCAGCAGCTGGTCAAGCGCGTTCAAAATGGTGATAAGCGAGCTTTTGATTTATTAGTCTTAAAGTATCAGCACCGAATCTTGGGCTTGGTTGTGCGTTTTGTGCATGACCCACATGAAGCTCAAGATGTGACGCAAGAAGCATTTATAAAGGCGTATCGAGCTTTAGCCAATTTTCGAGGCGATAGCGCGTTTTATACGTGGTTGTATCGTATTGCCATTAATACAGCAAAAAACTATCTGGTGTCGCGCAATCGTCGACCACCCAGCAGTGATGTCGACTCAAGTGATGCTGAATTTTATGACGGTGACCATGCCTTAAAAGACATGGGGTCACCTGAGCGATTAATGTTGCGTGATGAAATTGATCAGACTGTGCAGCGCAGCATTAAACAATTACCAGAAGATTTACGTTGTGCGCTAACTTTACGTGAGTTTGACGGTCTGAGTTATGAGGACATTGCAAACGTCATGCAGTGTCCGGTCGGTACAGTACGTTCACGCATTTTTAGAGCGCGTGAGGCTGTTGATAAAGCCTTGCGGCCCTTGTTGCAAGACGCTTAATGATGCGAGAAAAAGCCAAAAGAGGAACCTAATATGAGTCAAGACGTTCTTAAAGAGTCGCTCTCAGCTCTACTTGATAATGAGGCTGATGACTTGGAGTTGCGCCGTGTGCTCAATGCCAGCGATGAATCAGAGGTGCGTAACACCTGGTCTCGTTATCAGATTGCACGAGCAGCGATGCATAACGAGCTGCACACCGCTCAGGTTGATTTGTCCGCCGGTATTATGGCAGCAATCAATGCAGAGCCTGCGCCGCTCGTTGATCAGCAAGAGACGCTTGATCAACCGAAAAAAGCTGCGAACTCACCTTGGATTATGCGTGTTGCTGTGGCTGCTTCGGTGACCTTAGCGGTATTAGGTGGTGTGCGTTTTTATAATCAAGATATTATTCAGCAGGACGTACTGGTTGCGCAAAGCGAGCAGCGCTTACCGGCAAATACTCAAGCGCAAGGACCGGCGATCTTAGCCAGTTATGGCGCGCAGGGTGAAGAAGCTCCGATGGTTCAAGCTGTCTCTGGGCAAAACTCATGGTATGAGCAGCGTCTGCCCAACTATCTACGTCAGCATGCTCAGCAAACCAGTATCAATAAGACTGAAAGCGGTCTCCCTTATGCGCGAGCTGCAAGCTTGGAAGGTCAATAACGAATGCGAGTCAAGGCTCTTTGTTCAGGTATTGCGCTAGGGATGGTGCTCACAGGTAGCGCATTTGCCGCACCGTCTCAGACGGCGAATCACTGGCTGCAACGCTTACAAAGCGCGCAAGGGATGCAAAATTATCAGGGTATCTTCGTCTATGAACGCAAAGGTGCTTTTTCCACTCACCAAGTGTGGCGACAAGTGGATACCCAAGGGCATTTACTTGAGCGTTTTTTGCAGCTCAATGGGCCGGCACATGAGGTGATGCGTATCGATCATCGGGTCACCTGCATGAGCGCAGCAGTGGCCAATGAGTTAGCGGCAGTTGATATCTGGCCGAGCGGCATACAGCAGATGCAACATTTGCAAGAGTGGTATGACGTACGAGTTTTAGGTGACTCGCGGGTTGCTGATCATGCTGCCGCAGTTTTGCTTTTCACCCCACGTGATCAGCACCGTTATGCAGTTGAATTGCATGTCGATCAAGATACGGCGATTCCTTTAAAAACCCTATTGCTTAATGAGCAAGGTCAGTTGCTTGAACGATTACAGTTTGTCCAGTTCCAAGCTCAAGCAGAGCAGGGTGCAGCCGCTCAGGCGCAAGGCTGGATGACCCCAAGTACAGATTGTATTCCAGTGGTGCAAGCCGATGTGGCTGTAAGCACAGCTCCGGTGCTAGAAAAAGACTGGAGTGTGAGCTGGGTGCCTGCTGGTTTTAATCTATTGAAGAGTCATTTTAAGCCATCGTCTGGTCAGGCCGGCGATGTGCTCAGTCAAGTGTACTCAGATGGTTTAGCGCATTTCTCAGTGTTTTTTGAAAATATTGGTGATCTTGATATTGAAGGCGGTCGTCGCCAACTAGGCCCTACGGCTGTGGTGTCAAGAAAAGTTGCCTTGGATGCGAATCAGTTAATGGTCACTGTGGTGGGTGAAATACCGTTGGGCAGTGCTGAACGTATTGCTTTATCGGTGCATGCAGAGCAGGTGCATCAGGATGATTGAAGAGCCTGGCATTGTTGTCGCAGTTGGCGCTGATGGTGTTTGGGTGGCAACTCAACGCAAAACCACCTGCGGCAGTTGTGCTGCTAAAGCAGCCTGTGGTCAGGGTTTGCTCAATAGCTTATCGGCCGATAAAAAACCGCATACCGTTAAAGTACGCTCTGACTTGCAATTGCGTGAAGGTGATCAAGTGACTCTAGGTATTTCTGAGGACTCATTGGTGCGCGGTGCTTTCTTGATTTATATGTTGCCACTGCTCTTAATGTTTGCTGCTGCTTTAGCAGTGAATACATTTAATGTAGCGGAGCCTTGGGTTATTTTTGCGGCAGTACTGGGTTTTCTCGGTGGTGCTGTATGGGTGCGCTTTTATAGTGCACGTTATCTTGATGAAGCTGCGATGCAGCCCGTTGTGCTCAAAGCGCAGATCGCTTTACGTCCTGCGCTGGAAGTGTGAATTTAGTAATGGAGAATAATATGTTGCAGAAAAAAACTTCGTTATGGCTTGGTGTGTGTATGACGCTGATGTTGCTGGTGATGCCGACTGCCCAAGCACAATTGCCTGATTTCACTGTTCTTGTTGAAGAGTCAGCGCCGGCTGTAGTGAATATCAGTACACGGCAGGCAGCCAGCGCGGCCACTGCGAAAGGCGGTTTTCATTCCTTACCTGAGTTGGAAGGTTTACCACCTATTTTTCGTGAGTTTTTCGAGCGTAGTTTGCCCATGCCGCGCACTCCAAAAGGCCAGCATAAAGGTGGGCAGCGTGAGGCACAGTCACTGGGCTCAGGTTTTATTATTTCCAATGATGGCTATATCCTCACCAATAACCACGTGATTGCTGACGCTGATGAAATTATTGTGCGTTTGGCGGATCGCAGCGAGTTACAAGCTAAGCTGGTCGGAACTGATCCGCGCACTGACGTGGCCTTATTAAAGATTGAAGGTAAAAACTTACCCACCGTTAAACTGGGTCAATCAAAAGATTTAAAAGTGGGTGAGTGGGTCTTGGCGATTGGTTCGCCCTTTGGTTTTGATCACTCAGTCACTGCGGGTATTGTTTCTGCTAAAGGCCGTAACTTGCCTAATGATAACTATGTACCTTTTATTCAAACAGACGTGGCGATTAACCCGGGTAATTCAGGTGGTCCACTGTTTAACTTAAAAGGTGAGGTCGTGGGCATTAACTCACAGATCTTCACTCGTTCGGGTGGTTTTATGGGGTTATCCTTTGCTATTCCAATGGAGGTTGCACTGGATGTCACTGAGCAGCTTAAAAGCAGCGGTAAAGTTGACCGCGGCTGGTTGGGCGTAGTGATTCAAGAAGTGAATAAAGACCTTGCTGAATCCTTTGGTCTGGATAAACCTGCTGGTGCTTTGGTTGCGCAAGTTTTAGAAAAAGGCCCAGCTGATAAAGGCGGTCTGAAAGTTGGTGATGTAATTTTAACTATGAATGATCATCCAGTAGTGATGTCGGCTGATCTACCCCACTTAGTGGGCTCGGTGAAACCCGGTCAAACAGCAAAACTGGTGGTGATGCGTGAAGGTTCGCGTAAAACTCTAAAAATTAAAGTGGGCGAGTTGCCCAATGAAGGCGAAGAAATGGCTCTGGCGGACAGCCAAGGTGCTGTGAGTAAGAGTAATCGCTTAGGCATGACAGTGGTTGACTTAACCGCTGAGCAAAAGAAAGCTATTGATTTGCAAGGTGCTGTGGTGATTCAAGAAGTACGCGATGGTGCTGCGGCGATGATTGGCTTGCGTCCTGGTGATGTAATCACTCACTTAAATAATCAGGCGATTGATTCGACTAAAACCTTTACCAAAATAGCGCAAGACCTACCCAGCAACCGCTCCATCTCGATGCGTGTTTTACGCCAAGGCCGTGCAAGCTTTATTACCTTTAAGTTATCGAGTTAAGCGTGTTTAGTACAAGTGAGCCATAAATAAAAAAAGCGACTTACGGGTCGCTTTTTTTATTTAAACAACCCTAGAACCTTGGTTTTTTCTGTGTAAAGTCATGGATAGATGACTTGAGCGCAACAAATCAGGTAAACTCTTGGACTATTTTCTGTTGGCAGTCGGCCGACGGACTGAATTGTAGAGTGATGTTTTGTGAGTGACTTGAGTCATATCCGTAATTTTTCCATTATTGCCCACATCGACCATGGTAAATCCACTTTGGCCGACCGCTTGATTCAAATCTGCGGTGGCTTGACCGAACGCGAAATGGCGTCTCAGGTGCTGGATTCTATGGATCTCGAGCGTGAACGGGGCATTACCATTAAAGCGCATAGCGTAACCTTGAGCTACACCGCCCGTGATGGCCGTGTCTATCAGCTTAACTTTATCGATACACCAGGCCACGTTGACTTCAGTTATGAAGTGAGCCGCTCTCTGGCGGCCTGTGAAGGCGCGTTGCTAGTGGTTGATGCCGGTCAAGGTGTAGAAGCGCAATCGGTTGCCAATTGCTATACCGCGATTGAGCAGGGCCTTGAAGTGATGCCCGTGCTGAATAAAATAGACTTGCCGCAAGCTGATCCAGAGCGTGTGCAAGAAGAAATTGAGCATGTGATTGGTATTGATGCCACTGATGCTGTGACCTGTAGCGCGAAAACCGGCTTAGGTGTAGATGAAGTACTCGAGCGTTTAGTTAAAGTGATTCCGCCACCGGTGGGTGAAATTGATGCGCCGCTGCAAGCGCTGATTATTGACTCATGGTTTGATAACTATTTAGGTATTGTCTCCTTAGTACGTGTTAAAAATGGCTGTATCAAAAAAGGTGACAAAGTTTTAGTTAAATCAACCGGTCGCATTCACCAAGTGGATAGCGTGGGTGTCTTTAATCCTAAGCACACAGCGACAGAAAATCTGAAAGCCGGTGAAGTAGGCTTTATTATTGCAGGTATTAAGGATATTCAAGGCGCGCCAGTGGGGGATACTTTAACCCTCTCTAGCACCCCAGATGTTGATGTGCTACCAGGTTTCCAGCGCGTACAGCCACAAGTGTATGCCGGTTTATTTCCCGTCAGTTCCGATGACTTTGAAGATTTCCGCGACGCGTTAGAAAAGCTGACGTTGAACGATGCTGCGTTGCAGTACCAGCCTGAAAGCTCTGAGGCTTTGGGCTTTGGTTTCCGCATTGGTTTCCTTGGTATGTTGCATATGGAAATCATTCAAGAGCGTCTTGAGCGTGAATACGACTTGGATCTTATTACCACAGCACCAACGGTAATCTTTGAAGTTGTACTGAAAAATGGCGATATCATTTACGTGGATAACCCATCGCGTATGCCTGATCCGTCGCTGATTGAAGAAATGCGTGAGCCGATTGTTAAGGCCACCATTTTAGTGCCGCAAGAGCATTTGGGTAATGTGATTACCCTCTGTGTTGAAAAGCGCGGTGTACAAACAGATATGCACTTCTTGGGTAGCCAAGTTCAAGTGGTCTATGACTTACCGATGAACGAAGTAGTTTTGGACTTCTTTGACCGTTTGAAATCAGTCAGCCGTGGCTATGCCTCCTTGGATTACAGCTTTGATCGTTATCAGGCGGCTCACTTGTCGCGCCTTGACGTATTAATTAATGGTGAGCGTGTGGATGCGTTAGCCTTAATTGTGCACCGTGACCAAGCTGCAGGAAAGGGTCGTTCCTTAGCCGAAAAGATGAAAGAGTTGATTCCGCGTCAAATGTACGATGTGGCAATTCAAGCGGCACTGGGCGGTCAAGTTGTGGCGCGTACCTCAGTTAAGGCATTGCGTAAGAACGTTTTAGCGAAGTGCTATGGCGGTGACGTCAGTCGTAAGCGTAAACTGCTAGAGAAACAAAAAGCGGGTAAGAAAAGGATGAAGCAAGTGGGTAACGTGGAAATTCCACAAGAAGCCTTCCTTGCAGTACTCAGAGTGGATGATTAGCCCCATGACATTGAATTTCCCATTGATATTGGTTATTGCAGTTGCAGTAACAGGCTTTCTTGCTTTGCTCGATCTGGTGTACTTTGCACCGCGTCGTCGTGCGGCGATTGCCCAGTATGAAAAAGAAGCAGTGGCACTGAATTCTGAAGTGCGTGAGCGTTTAGAAAAAGAGCCGCTACTGATTGAGTATGGGAAATCATTCTTTCCAGTGTTGGCGGTGGTGTTTGTCTTACGCTCATTTATTGTTGAGCCCTTTCAAATTCCATCTGGCTCAATGATCCCAACGCTGGAAGTGGGTGACTTTATTTTGGTGAATAAGTTTTCTTACGGTATTCGCTTGCCTGTCATCGATAAGAAAATTATTGGAGTCAGTGATCCCAAGCGCGGCGATGTGATGGTGTTTAAATACCCTGAAGATACCCGTATTAATTACATTAAACGTGTGGTCGGCTTGCCGGGAGATAGGATCAGTTATACTTCTGACAAGCGTATCTTAGTCAATGGTAAAGCTATTGATGAGCGCTTCTTAGGCGAAGAGCCGGGCAGTCTGGGCAGTGCGGGTTTATATACAGAAATGCTGGGCGAGCAAGAGCACTTTATCCGTAAAGAAGCGCGCCGCCGCATTGAACCAACGCGTCAGTGGTTTGTGCCTGCAGGTCATTACTTTATGATGGGCGATAACCGTGATAACTCTAAGGACAGTCGCTATTGGGATGACCCAAGCATTCCTTTTGAGCTGCAAGGTATGGTGCCTGACGAGTATATTGTTGGTAAAGCTTTTGCAATTTGGCTGACGTGGGCTGATCCCAAGTTCAGTGTATTACCTAGCTTGAGTCGTGTGGGTTTGATTCATTAAACGCGCTCAGCGCTACTGAAGGTTAGACCTTGCTATGCAGGCTATTAGAGCTCAACGAGGCGATCATTTTTTGGTACGCTTGAAGTCTAAAAAGCGTGAACCGCTTATTAAAATATCGATTTGGTGGTAACTTTTGATAAAGAATATAGTGTGCGTGCCCAGTGAGTGATCCATTACTGATTTTACAGAAAAGGATTGGCTACACCTTTAAAGATACGGAACTGTTGACGCTAGCGTTAACACACCGTAGTTTTTCTGGGCGTAATAATGAGCGCCTAGAATTTTTAGGTGATGCGATTCTTAACTTTGTCGCGGGTGAAAAACTCTTTCACCATTTTTCCCAGGCCAAAGAAGGGCAGCTATCGCGTTTGCGTTCGCGTTTAGTCAAAGGCGAAACCTTAGCGGTATTGGCGCGAGGCTTTGGTTTAGGCGAATACTTGCGCTTAGGCTCAGGTGAATTAAAAAGTGGCGGATTTCGCCGTGACTCGATTTTAGCGGATACCACCGAAGCCATTATTGGTGCGATGTATCTCGACTCAGGTATGGAAGTCGCCCGTGAGCGCGTCCTAGCTTGGCTTGAGCAGCACTTTTCTGAGCTCACTTTAGTTGACACTAATAAAGATCCAAAAACCCGACTGCAAGAATTTTTACAATCACGCAGTCACGATCTACCACACTATGAAGTGATAGATATTCAAGGCGAACCGCATTGCCGCACATTTCTTGTGGAATGCCAGGTGAGCTTACTTAATGAAAAAACCCGAGGTCAGGGTGCCAGTCGTCGTATTGCCGAACAAGTGGCAGCGTCCTTAGCATTGATCGCCTTGGGTATAGAGAGTAATCATCAGCATGACTGAACAAGCAACACGTTGTGGCTATGTAGCCATCGTTGGTCGCCCGAATGTGGGTAAATCAACTCTGGTCAACCATATTCTTGGCCAGAAATTAGCAATTACATCGCGTAAACCGCAAACCACTCGCCACAATATGCTCGGTATTAAAACCGAAGATGGCGTACAAGCGATTTATGTGGATACCCCAGGTTTGCATATAGGTGGCAAAACAGCACTCAATCGCTTTATGAATCGCAGCGCCTTAACCGCGTTGCGCGATATTGATGTGGCGATTTTTGTAGTTGACCGCATGCGCTGGACTGAAGAAGACGAAATGGTCTTTGAGCGTATTCAACACCTAACCTGCCCACTGATTATTGCCGTGAATAAAGCAGACCGTTTAGAAGATAAAAGTCAGCTTCTGGCTCATTTGAAATGGTTGGCTGAGAAACTGCCGAACGCACAAATTGTGCCGATTTCAGCATTGCACGGGCATAACTTAGAGACGCTGGAGACAGTTGTCTCGGATTATTTGCCTGAAAGTGAGCATTTCTTCCCTGAAGATCAGATCACTGACCGCTCCAGTCGTTTCTTAGCGGCTGAATTGGTGCGTGAGAAAATCATGCGTCAGTTAGGTGCTGAACTGCCGTATCAAATTACTGTAGAAATTGAAGAGTTTAAGCAAGAAGGTCGCATTCTGCATATTCATGCACTGATTTTAGTTGAGCGCGATGGCCAGAAGAAAATTATTATTGGTGATGGCGGCGAGCGCATTAAGCGTATTGGCCAGGAAGCCCGTAAAGATATGGAAGCGATGTTTGGCTCTAAGATCATGCTGAACTTGTGGGTTAAAGTGAAAGGCGGTTGGTCTGATGATGAGCGTGCCCTGCGTTCATTGGGTTATCAAGAGTATTGATCCCTATTTAACACAGGTTCTGTTCTGGAACCTGTGTTGCCTTGAGGCGCAGCTATGCAGTCGTCATTAGCTTTTATCTTGCACAGTCGTCCCTATAAAGAAACCAGTGCCTTAATGGATGTGTTCACTCCGCAAGGGCGTCTGCGTGCTGTTTTGCGTGGCGCGCGAGGCAAGCTGGGCAGTGTCGCGCGACCATTCTCGGCGCTGGATATTGAGCTGCGTGGGCGCAGTGAATTAAAAACCATCAGTCGTATTGAGCCCGCCGGTGAGTTTAATTTTCTGCAAGGTCAGGCGTTGTTTTGCGCCATGTACTTGAATGAATTACTGGTACGTCTCTTACCGCTGAATGATCCGCAGCCTGTGTTGTTTGAGCACTATCGGTTATCAATACAAGGCTTAGCACAAGGGTTGGCGTTTGAGCCTTTGCTGCGGACCTTTGAGTGGCGTTTGCTGGAGCAGCTCGGTTATGGGTTTTCCTTTACAGTCGATATACATGGGCAGGCATTGGATGCACAAATGTTGTATCGTCTACTGCCTAAGAGTGGCTTTGAGGCCGTTTCTTTGCTGCAGTCGGGTGTGTTTTTAGGTGCAGATATTTTAGCCCTGTCGGCAGCTGATTGGCAGCAACCGAGTATTTTGCATACGGCCAAGCGTTTAATGCGTCAGGCGTTGGCGGCTCACTTAGGTGGGCGTCCGTTGATGAGCCGTGAATTGTTTTTGGCACAAAAAGGATCGAAGTGATGAATTTGAATAAGCGTATTTTGTTAGGCGTTAATATTGATCATATTGCCACTGTGCGTCAGGCGCGCGGTACCCGTTACCCTGATCCAGTTAAGGCCGCTTTGGATGCAGAGCAGGCTGGAGCCGATGGTATCACTATTCATTTGCGCGAAGATCGCCGTCATATCCAAGATCGTGATGTGCGTGTGTTGCGTGAAGTGATGCACACTCCAATGAACTTTGAGATGGGTGTCACCGAAGAGATGCTGGCTTTGGCTGAAGAGATTCGTCCTGAACATGCCTGCTTAGTGCCTGAGACGCGTGCTGAGTTGACCACTGAAGGTGGTTTGGATGTGGTGGCGCAGGAAGCGCGCATTGCCGTAGCCATTGAGCGTCTGCAGGCTGTGGGTTGTGATGTATCGTTATTTGTTGATGCGGATGAACAGCAGATTTTAGCGGCCAAGCGTGTCGGTGCAACCACCATTGAGTTACACACCGGACATTACTCAGATGCAGTGACACCGACTGAGCAGGCTGAGCAATTGCAGTTGATTCGTAAGTCGGTTGAGTTTGCTGTTAAGCAGGGCCTAGTGGTGAATGCAGGACACGGTCTGAATTACCATAACGTTGAGCCGATTGCAGCGATTGCCGGGATTAATGAACTCAATATTGGTCATGCGATTATTGCGCACGCGCTGTTTGTCGGTTTTTCAGCCGCTGTGGCGGAAATGAAAGCGCTGATCGTAGCAGCTGCAAACCGTAGCTGATACTGCATGTAAAACGCCTTACATATGATCTATGTGTTTTGACGGTGTATTGATGATGCAGTGGCGGGCATCAATGCCCTCCCTACAAAAGCACAGCACAACCATGTAAAGCAACAGGTAGGGCGGGCACTTGTGCCCGCCACTGTGCATGCATATGTTATATATGATCTATGTGATTACGACCAGCTTCTGCGCGCTGTTCTTGACGAAGGCTTAACGCTTTCGCCTTTATGGGGTGTTGGGTGCAGCATATCTTCTGGGCGAACCCATTCGCTGAACTGCTCATCAGTCACCAAGCCTAACTCAATCGCTGCAGCACGTAGCGTGAGGTCTTCTTCGTAGGCTTTCTTAGCTATTTTAGCCGCATTGTCATAACCGATATGGCGGTTCAATGCAGTCACCAGCATCAGGCCATTTTCTAAGTGATCAGCCATCTGCTGCTCATTGGCTTGCATACCTTCCACGCAATGCTCTTGGAAGTTGCGACAGCCATCGGCCATCAACTCAATCGACTCAAGAATATTGTGAATAATCACTGGCTTAAACACGTTCAGCTGTAAATGACCGTGACTGGCTGCCATATTGATGGTCACGTCATTCCCCATCACCTGACAGGCCAGCATCGACAGTGCTTCACACTGAGTGGGGTTGACCTTGCCCGGCATAATCGAGCTGCCAGGTTCGTTCGCCGGTAACATCACTTCTGCTAAACCTGCGCGCGGGCCTGAACCCAAGATACGCAAGTCGTTGGCGATTTTCATTAGGGTCACGGCTAAAGTTTTTAGCGCGCCCGATAGACTCACTAATGGCTCATGACCGGCTAATGCAGCAAACTTATTCGGTGCTGAAGTTAGACGCAGTTGAGTGGCTGAAGCCAATTCACGGGCAATATTTTCAGCAAAGTTGGCATTGGCATTTAGACCCGTACCTACAGCAGTACCGCCTTGTGCCAGTTCGCCGACTGCGGACAAGGTGGCTTCAATTGCGTGTGTGGAATAATCCAGTTGTGCAACAAATGCCGACAATTCTTGGCCAAAAGTCACTGGCGTCGCATCCATCATATGGGTGCGGCCGGTTTTAACTAAGTTGGCGTAACGTTTAGCTTGCTTGTCCAAACCATCGCGCAGCATTTTTACTGCAGGGAATAAGTCATGCTCAATGGCTTGCAGTGCAGCGATATGCATCGCCGTTGGAAAACAGTCGTTGGAGCTTTGTGCGCGGTTCACGTGATCATTGGGGTGCACCGGTGATTTACCACCGCGACCTTGGCCAGCAATTTCATTGGCACGACCGGCAATCACTTCGTTGACGTTCATATTACTTTGCGTACCACTACCGGTCTGCCAGACAACGAGCGGGAAGTGCTCATCTAGAGTGCCGCTAATCACTTCATCAGCTGCTTGCTCAATCAGCGTGGCGATATCTTTAGGGATTTCACCGAGACGAGCATTAACGCGTGCTGCTGCTTTTTTGACCTGAGCTAAAGCATGCACTACGGCTAGAGGCATCGGTTGTGAGCCAATTGCAAAGTTCTTTTTGGAGCGCTGTGTTTGCGCGCCCCAGTAAGCATTCTCAGGAACTTCAATGGCACCTAGACTATCGGTTTCTGTACGTGACATAACAAATCTCCAACGGTGTGATAAGTGAGTTATTGGTCTTGCTGACGTTCTTGCGCCTCCAACTCAGCATTGCGCTGACGCATCAATTCTAACTTGTCTGCGCTAATAGGCATCTTATTGGCGGTACTGCGCAAAAGTAATAAGCTACCAACGATTGAGCCAAGTACCAAGGCGATTAATAACCAAATATACCAAGGCATGCGGACCTCCAAAACTCTTATAAATGAGAATCGATCTCATAAGGGGTATGCTACACCTTTATTGCATAAACTGCCAGAATCAGTAGGTTTGCAAGAATATTAATTTCAGCAATTGTAACACTATACTATTAGACTTTGTGATTACTCTTAAGTATCGCCTAGATTAGAAAAGCCAATCACTAGTAAAGTCGATGCGGTACTTTGCTGTGAGGAAGGCTACAATGTTGCTGATTTTATTGATACGAGACTCAAGTCATGTCCAGCCCCGTTATTGTCGCCTTAGATTTTCCCAGTGCCGCGCAAGCGTTAGCCCTTGCTGAACGTCTAAATCCACAACAATGCCGCCTTAAAGTGGGTAAAGAATTATTTACTCGCAGTGGCCCGCAAGTAGTCGAAGGGCTACATGCATTAGGTTTTGATGTTTTTTTAGATCTTAAGTTTCATGATATTCCTAATACCACAGCAATGGCAGTTAAAGCTGCGGCTGAGCTGGGTGTATGGATGGTCAATGTGCATTGTTCTGGTGGTTTGAAGATGATGCAGGCCTGTCGTGAAGTGCTGGACCAGCATGAGGGTGCAAAACCCTTGTTAATTGGCGTTACAGTGCTGACCAGTATGGAGCAGTCTGATTTGGCGGGCGTTGGCCTAGATGTGACCCCAGAGCAGCAGGTGCAGCGTTTGGCGGGCTTAGCTGAGCAAGCGGGTTTGGATGGTTTAGTCTGTTCAGCTCAAGAAGCCAGTATTTTAAAGAAACAATGGCCAGCAGGGCAGTTAGTGACTCCAGGTATTCGTCCCGCCGGCAGTGCTAAAGATGATCAAAAGCGCATCTTAACCCCAGCACAAGCGATGCAAGCAGGTTCCGATTACTTAGTGATTGGACGCCCCATTACCCAAGCCGCTGATCCTGCGCAAGCGTTAAGCGATATTTTGGCAGAACTTTCTCAAGGATAAATTACCCATCACTTCAGAGAAACTGTCGCGAAAAGGGTAATGCTGGAATTTGTGAAATACAAGTGTGTGTCCGCGTTACCGCGTTGTAAATCGGTTGTGGCTGGCAGGGTGGCGGGCACAAGTCCCCGCCTTACGCTGGACTGGTAGATGAAAGTAGGACGGGCACTTGTGCCCGCCACTATAAAGGCTCATTCAATCAGCTGTTGCTTTTCCAGTTTTGCGGTAAGTTAATAAAATCGATTAACTCACGCAGACGGCCGTGGTCACGACCGTTAAAGACGAACTCTAAGCGGTGCTGATTGCAGAACTCAGGCTCATTATGAGTTTCAGCGCAGTAAGGCACTTGCGCGTAGCGACCTGATTCACACAGATCTAAAAACTCTTTATGCAAAGTGGCCATTGCGTCTTCATTGAGCGGATGATTCATACGTAGCACAAAGCTATCGCGGAACCAGCGTGTTGAGTGGAAGTTCAGATAGAAACGTTCAATTTCTTCACCGGCTTCTTGCGGCGTGCGCACTTGACGCATTAAACGTAAATCACTGGCCGCAATATAGTTTTTATCAACCAGTTCCTCACGCATAAACTCCAGTGCTTTATCCCAGTAAGTACCGCCCTCTTGATCCAGCAGGACAACAGGTACTATAGGGCTTTTACCGGTTTGAATCAGCGTCAAGACTTCGAGTGCTTCATCCAAAGTGCCAAAACCGCCTGGGCAGAGCACCAGAGCATCCGCTTCTTTAACAAAGAACAGCTTGCGTAAGAAGAAGAAGTGGAAGGTCAGCAAGTTAGCGCTGCCATGGACTGTGTCATTGGCACCTTGCTCAAATGGCAGAGCGATATTCAAGCCCAAGCTGTTTTCAAGTCCAGCGCCTTCGTGTGCAGCCGCCATAATGCCGCCACCGGCACCAGTGATCACCATCAGGTTCTGACGCGCTAAAATCTCACCCAATTCTTTCGCTTGCTGGTACAGCGGGTGGCTTGACTCAGTGCGAGCAGAACCAAAAACAGTCACTTTACGGCGACGCTTAAAACGTTCTAGTAGGCTAAAAGAGCCTTCCATTTCACGCAGCGTTTGCAGCATGATCTTGGCATCCCAGCGATTGCGATCGTCTTCAGCCATTCGGGCGACGGTCAGCATCATTTCCCGATACAACTCAAGGTTTTGGCTGGTGGGCGGCACAGCAAGTTTCAGTAACTCATCCACCTTAGTATCAAGGTCAAAACTGCTGACCTGATACTGGCGCGTTAAATAATCATCATTTTTAAATGTCATAACACATCCTTATAAGGCAATGCGATCATTCAGGTCTGGGATATTCACATCCCAATCCAATTGTTTTTTAAACTCGCTTTGCAGAATCTTCATTTTTTCCACTTCGCCATGGATTAAATGCAATTCTGGTTTGTTTTCAAAATGACTGGCCCACTCAATCAGTTGTGATTGGCCGGCATGAGCCGAGAAACCACCCAGAGTATGCACTTGAGCACCGACCATAATATCTTCACGGAAGACCCGTACGGTTTTAGCGCCATCAACAATAGCTCGACCCGTGGTACCGCGGGCTTGGAAGCCGGTAAAAATCATATGGCAGTTTTCACGCCATAGGTTGTGTTTAAAGTGGTGGATAATACGGCCACCGGTACACATACCACTACCGGCGACAATAATGGCGCCGCTTTTAACATTGTTAATGGCCATGGATTCTTGTGGTGTCGGTGTCAGCTTTAAAATCGGCAACCAGTCGGTGGCATTATGGAAGTTGTTATCTTGCAGTTGTTCCATATTGTCTTGATCGAAATCTTCGCGGTGGCGCATATAGATTTCATTGGCGCGAATCGCCATGGGGCTGTCTAAGTACACTGTATGCTGTGGTAGACGACCTTCCTGATAGAAGCGACCCAAGTGGAATAAAATATCTTGAGTACGTCCAACAGAGAACGCCGGAATCATTACATTGCCGCCGTCTTTGTGGGCTTGTTGCAGAATTTCCGCTAACTCGTCGAGGGTGTCTTCATTGCAGCGGTGATCACGGTCACCGTAGGTGGACTCGAGCAGCAGGACGTCAGCATGCTTGAGGATCGTAGGAGCCTTCATCAGAGGAGAGCAGCCGCCACCCAAGTCGCCCGAGAACACCAAGGTGCGCACACTGTCATTGGGCTCATGGAACTCAAGTTTAACAATAGCTGAGCCAATAATATGGCCGGCATCATGGAAGCTCACTTTGACATCAGGCACAACTTTTGTGAGGGTCTCGTAGTCAACCGCAACCAGTTGCTTCATCACGCGCGCTGCATCTGCGCTGACATACATTGGTTTGATGGGCTTGCGGCCTTTTCGGGCACGCCAGCGGTTTTCCCACTCAGCATCTTTTTCTTGAATATGTGCTGAATCGAGTAGCATCAGTTCCATCAGCTCACAGGTGGCATCGGTGGCATAAATCGGACCGCGAAACCCTTCAGAGACTAAACGCGGTAACATACCACTGTGATCAATATGTGCGTGGGAGATAACAACGGCATCAATGGTTTCAGGATTAAATACAAATGCTGAGCGAGGCTCGTTGTCGCTGTCATGGTTGTTATTGTCGCTATCACCACCTTGCTGCATGCCACATTCGAGTAAAATGTTCTTTTTATCAAAGGTTTCGATCAAATAACACGAGCCAGTCACTTGTTGAATGGCACCGAGAAAATTAAGTAAGGCCATGGTTATTCCTTCTTGGCTGTGTAAATAGAGTATTACAGAGTAAGCAGTTATGGATGATTATCATGATAACCTTATCAGGCTGACTTTAAACTGCACCTTATTTGAGTTTACGGAGTACTAAAATGCATCAAATTTTGCCAAGCATAGCTGACTTAACTGATCACGCTAAAATTGAGCCGGCCTTTGAGCAATGGCAAAAGGGCTATGGCCCGATTGAGCATACTGCAGAAACACAAGCTGCAGTATATCGTCTTGCTCACCAGCTCGTACAAGCACAGATGCAGCCAGACTTAGCCACTGTGTACCGTAAAATGAGTGCATTGGATAAAATCACTGCGGCTGGTATGTCGCTGGTAGTGCATATGACCTATGCCCGCAAAGTGCATTTAGACGGCAGTGAATTGAGCGCGGATGAATTTAAAGTTCAGCCCGAAGGGCACACTGGCGGCGCATTGAATATGGTGCCAGGCTATGCCGCTTATATGGCGCTGAATGCCTTAACCGGTGAAACCCGCGCGTGGATGATGGGCCAAGGCCACAGTGTAGCTGCGATTGAAGCGCTGAACGTGCTATTGGGTAATCTGCATCCTGAGCAAGAACAGGCCTACAGCGATGGCGAAGAAGGTATTAACCGTTTACTCAATGACTTCTATAGCTACGAGATTTCTGCAGATGGCTCGATGGCGGCGCCACTGGGCAGTCACGTCAACCCGTATACAGCGGGTGGAATTATCGAAGGTGGTTATCTAGGTTTCGCTGAACTGCAGTATGTGCATATGCCATTACCCGGCGAGAAGCTGATTGCCTTTTTATCTGATGGTGCCGCTGAAGAACAACGTGGCAGTGATTGGATTCCACGCTGGTGGCGCGCTGAAGACAGCGGCCCAGCATTGCCGATTATGATTGCCAATGGTCGTCGTATTGAGCAGCGTACGCAAATGGGTACACCGGAAGGCTTGGCCAGTTTTGAGCGTCATCTGCGCGGTTGTGGTTTTGACCCGATTGAGTTTGATGGCCGTGACCCTGCAGCTTTTGTTTGCACGATCTGGGAAATGGAGCAGCGTTTAGAGCGCCGCGTGCAAGAAAAAGACAGCGGTATTTTGTCTTACCCGCTGCCGATCCCGTACGGTATTGCTAACACCATTAAAGGTTTTGGCTTTTATGGTGCTGATGAAAATAAAGCACACAACTTGCCCTTACCGGGTAATCCACATGTGGATGCGCAGTCGCGTGATCTGTTTAATAAGCACATCAAGCCACTGTATGTCACCCCTGAGGATATGCGCGAAGCGTTAGAACTGCTGAATACGCATCAAGCGCAAAACCGCCCATTGGAGCGTGATAATCCACTCGCCAATCGTCACCCAAAAACACCAGTGCAACCTGAGCTGCATTACCGTGATGACACCTGCTCAACCATGGCTGCACTCGATCGTTACTTTGTTGACTTAGTTGCTGCTAACCCAGACTTGCGTCCACGTGTCGGTAACCCCGATGAGCTGGCCAGTAACCGTCTGACTGAAGTGCTGAAAACCCTACGCCACCGCGTCAGTGAGCCTGAAAGTGATTTAGAAGCTGTTGATGGCAAGATCATTACTGCACTGAACGAAGAAGCAGTGGTCTCGGCGTGTTTAGCTAACCAGTCTGGTCTCAATTTGGTCGCCAGCTACGAAGCCTTCTGCGTAAAAATGCTGGGTGCCGTGCGCCAAAGCTTGATTTACTCACGTCAGCAAAAAGAAGTGGGTCGTCCTGCCGGTTGGCTGGGCTGGCCGTTAGTGGCCACTTCACACACCTGGGAAAATGGTAAAAACCAACAGTCACACCAAGACACCACCTTCTGTGAAGCCTTATTAGGCGAGATGAGTGATGTGTCCCGCGTGTTATTCCCAGCAGACCACAACAGTATGCTGGCGCTCTTACCGCAGATTTACAGTGCGCGCGGTCAAATCGCCTGCATCGTCGCAGCTAAACGTGACCGTCCGGCTTATTTCACCCAAGAGCAAGCAGAACAGTTGGCCCGTGATGGCGCGATTGTGGTGAAAGAGTTTGAAGGCACTGATCCATTGCTGTTGATTGCCAATGGTAGCTACCAGTTGGAGCAAGTTCTGCGCGCTGCACAGCGCTTAGAAGAAGCCGAAATGGGCTACCGCGTCGTCTACTTACAAGAGCCGGGTCGTTTCCGTGCGCCGCGCGACCGCTGGGAGCTGGAAAGCCTCGCCAGTGACGCACTGGTTGAACAATTGTTCCCAAGCCGCTTCCGTCTGCGTGTGTTGCTCACGCATATGCGCCCTGAAGTGATGCGTGGTCATTTATGGACGATTCTGCCGGATGCCAACAGCACATATGTGCTGGGCTACCGTAACCGTGGTGGTACTTTGGATGAGTTCGGCATGCAGTTTGTCAACCGCGCCTGCTGGGGTAATGTCTTGGCTGCCTGTGCACGCTTGCAAGACTTACCACGCACAGCGCTGTTGACCATTGAAGAAGCTGCCGCAGTAGCAGGTAAAGGTGATCCGCAGATTCTGCGTTAAGCCTTAATCTTTATTGCTGGATAAAACCCGCGTTGCGTTTAATCACCGGCGCGGGTTTTTTATGGAATCTGTGGTAAAACATGAGGGTTGATTCATTGTGAGTCCGTGCTTGAAGGCTGCGGGCTCAACTGCTAATGACCTTTGCTGCTGACAACGACGTTTTGTGAGCTTGATTCCACCACACTATTCATAAGGAAAGTTAAAGATGGCTGGTTTGATTTTCCCGTGGCGTGCCGGTAACCAATTCGAACTTTTGATTGATGGCCCCGCATTTTTTAACGACTGGCTGGCGCGTATCGAACAGGCGCGCGAGCAGATTGATATTGAACTGTATCTGGTCAGTAGCGGTGAGAGTGCCGACCGAGTCGAAGCGGCACTGATCGCGGCAGTTGAGCGTGGCGTCAGTGTGCGTTGTTTATTTGATAGTTTTGGGAGTCGTCATTTTCGTTCTGCCCAACGCCGTCATTGGCTGGAAGCTGGGATAGAACTGCGTTTTTATAATCCATTGCGCTGGACGCGCGGCCTGGAAAACTTCTACCGCGACCACCGCAAACTGCTTATTGTAGATGGACACACTGCCTATATTGGCGGCACGGGTTTAACCGATCAGTTTTGGCTGCCCGATTATGAGTACAGCCAGTGGCATGAAGTGATGGTGCGCGTGCAGGGCCCAGTCGTGACGGACTGGCAGAGCTTATTTGATAACCAGTGGGGCAGTTGTATTCAGCGCTTTTTCTGGCAACAAAATAACAGTCCGCAACGCACCGCTCAACACACAACCCCAGCCTTACCTTTTGCCAATATCGGCAAATCCCGCGTGGCTTACGCGGCCTCGACTCAGCATCGCGATATTCAAAAATCATTGCTGCGCGCACTCAAAGGCGCACACCAAACCATTTGGCTAGCAACCCCCTACTTTTTACCGACTTGGGCAATACGCCGCGCATTACGCAAAGCCGCCGTGCGTGGCGTGGATGTGCGTCTGCTGCTCACTGGTCGCCACACTGATTTACCCCCGGTACGCTGGGCAGGGCAACGCTATTACCCAGCCTTGCTGCGCAAAGGCGTACGCATCTTTGAATACCAGCCACGTTTTTTGCACTTGAAAATGGTCATGGTCGACGACTGGGTCAGCATTGGTTCCTGTAATTTTGATCACTGGAACTTACGCTTTAATCTCGAAGGCAACCTTGAAGCCCGCGATCAAGGCTTACTGGAGCAGGTGCACAATTGCCTGATCAATGACTTTGAGCAGAGCATCGAAATCACCGAAGAGACGTGGCAGCAGAGACCATTATTGGAACGCGTTCGCCAGCGCTTGTGGGGCTGGATGGATCGGGTGGTAATTAACTTTTTGGATAGCAGGAAGTGATGAAGGTAGTGCTGTTGCTTTGCAGGGTATGAAACTATTTTGCAGCCCTGCAAAAAGCGTATTAATCAGCTCACTCCCTCTTATTCACCAACTCAATCGTCTCCCCCTGAAATACCCCCAACTCAATAGTCCCCAAAGTATCCGAGCGCTTTTTGCGTTGTGCTGCCACTTCAGCATCAAACCCTCCAATCATCTTGATAATAGGGGCTTGATCCTGCAGCACAATAATCGGCAGTGGGGCAGTGACTGGGCCTGCAGCGCCGTTAAACTGAGTGATATTCGCCACCGGCTGCACCTTAACTTGGCGACGAATACGGATTGAACCATAGGGCGCTTCGCTGACATTTTTCAGTAGCTCAGACAGCGTATTGATATACCCCGGGTTTGACGACTGCTCAATGGCCAGACGCATCTTAGTTGCCAGCTTATCTTTATCGGGATAGACCAAAGATTGCTGTTGTGCCCAAGTAAAACGCACCGAACGCAGACCTTCGTTGTGATAGCAGCGAATCAGCCGGTATAAATGCACCGTCATCACGCCAGGGCAGGCTTGTTTGAGTATTTCAAAACGCTCAGATGCGGTTTTAAAATTGCTGACAACATAGTCCTTAATTGCCAACTTAGATGTATTGATTGCGGCGACGCAGGCGGCGATATCCGCTGCACTGGGTGTTGTCAGGGTATTAAACCAAATCACACCGGGCATTCTACGAGCACTTTTTTGTGAAAAGCCAACAATGGTATGCAGATCTTTATAGGCCTTAACAGCCAGCTCAACAGCACTGCGATCCGTATAAATCACCGGCTCGATCTTATTTAAAGGCTCGTGCTCTTGGCTTTTTGTCAGTGGCGGAATGTGAGCGACCGCCGCATGCTGTGGCTCCAGCTCAGTGATCAAAAACTGCAACCGATTGAGCTGCTCACACAGCTCGCTGTAGTGTTGTTTAAGCGTGACGATATGCATAATTAATACCTGCCTAGACCTAACTTGTTATTAAACCATCATACATTTAAGCGTGAGAAAATATACCCTTACACTCAGCACGGCAACAAAAAAGTTAATAGGGCCGATGTTAGCGCAGCGACCTTGTATACCAGGCCTAGACGTTAAGCCGTTAAGCGGCATCAATGACCATCCACCCACACCATCTTTTCGGCGGTCAAAGCGCGCTCGCCGTCCCACTGATAGGCACAGAGTTTGGCTTTAGGACTATCACTGGCAGCAATACTCCAATCAACGCAGGCAATATCTTGGCTAATGGGCTGAGGTTGACCGCTCATCCAATAGTGTCCAATAAACAAAGGTTTAAGACCGTCATAGCCCGTTTGTAAATGCAGTGGTACAGGCTCATGAGGGATGTGCTCGATAATATCTGCAGGGACCATCGCTAAATCACGGTAAGTTAGATCCTCATCAGCCAGCCACCAATGAGTGCGTGTGCGTTTACGAATATGCCCATCTTTATCCGCATATTGCACACCCTGGGGCAATGGAATCTCCATACCTTTAAGAATGGTTTCTGCTGCGGCAAAGGCTGCAGTGCCATCACGGCACACGGTTTGCCAAGCATCCGCACAGGCTACGCCGTTATTGTCTAAATAGGGTGCTAGGGTAGCCAGATGCTCTTGATGCCAACAGGCATGCACAATACGAATATCGTCTAGATCTAAAAACAGCGGTAACTCTTTAAACCAATCAATGGTTGTGCGGTGCGCCCGTGAGCCAAGTGGTAGCTCATCCAAAAAGGCTTGGTGTTGATTGCGGTTTTTGGCACTGTGCGCACGTAAAAATTCACCCGGTTGTTGGGCATCTTCAGTGGCCCAAGCAATGGCATTAAACTCATGATTGCCCATTACCGTCAGTGCATGATCGTTTTCTATCATACGCTGGACCATATCAATGGTTTTAGCTTGCTCTGGGCCGCGATCAATAAAGTCACCCAGAAAAATCACTTTACGCCCGGCTTGCTGCCAACCGTCTGCGCGTAACTCATAGCCCAGCTTAATCAGTAAGCGCTCCAACGCCGAGGCATGGCCGTGAATGTCGCCGATGATGTCGTACATAGTATTGACTCCAAAATTTAACAGCATGGTATCTGTTAAACCATCAGTCGGTTGGTGGTTGCCGTGTTAAACTAACAACACAGCTTAGCGCAGCCGTGGAGTTATTAATTCTGTTGGTGAGTAAGAAAGTTATGATATAGCCGCTCGAACTCAAAATCGTGTGTACAGCATTGACCGCAGTAATTTAAGAGTTGATGGTCTGCCCAATCAGGCAGTCCTTGCTTCGAGCGCTCAGTTTAGAGAGCAGTGGCTCGAAGAGATAGGTTGACTTGCGCAAGAGCAGGTTAAATTGTTTGCACGAAAGCGCACTGATGCTATTAGCTTAGGTTTATTGGATGTTGCAAGGGGTTTATCAATGGATGGTATTGGGCCGAGAAATATTTCCGGTACAAGTTTGAGAGCTTCTGCAGTCAGTGCAACCCATATGATTGTTCAAAGAGTCGCGCTTGCATTAGATATTGCGCCAGAAGAATTTGAAGGATTAGAGCCTCGGACTGGTGACGGGAAACCTTTTTTACAAATAGCTGATACGCTGGTCAATGGAGCTGGTTTTTGTCGCAGATTAGCTGGCCATATCAATGGTGAGCCCTTTGTAGTTAGCTTGATAAGGTCCATGTTAAGCATCATCAGATAATTTATTTGTGGCTGATTTTTTTGAACATGATCATAAACAAAAATGTCAGCGCTCCTGTTACCGATGTATACAAAGATATGGTAACCGAGGACATCATGGTCTACTTCATTGGCGTTTGGGATTAAGCTTCCTGCGTTGTTTATTGCAACCAAATTATAAAGTGGGTTTGGATGGGGAGTTTAATTTGTATCCAGAGCTACAAAATTGGCATGATCAAGCAAAAAAATTTCTGAAAATATTGAGCGGTTAAATCCAGGTAAACGATCAGTGACTGCTATTGGACCCTTAAAGTTACTTGTTGTAATTGATTTTTCAGACCAAAATGTCCAAGAGGCTTATGTTGTCGTTCATCCTTTTTGGGATATTTCAGGTAACCCTGCTGAAGAAATTCGATCAACTTTAGCTCTATTAAAACAATATTCATCTGTTAAGTTTGTGGATACTTTTGAAGCTGACAGGCGCTTATTAAGAGCACTAGAAAATGCATATCAGCCAATATTATAAAAAGGTGGCTGAAGATTGTTTGTGATTCGTTTGAATATGAT
>DASRNZ010000161.1:0-8361 GCA_035647155.1 Thiopseudomonas sp. | reverse complement strand
GTGGAGTCTTGATCAGCCAAGGTGCAAACCGCTGAGGAATTAATTCTTCTAAAGGCGAATTAGGCACTTTAACGCGCTTATCAATTTTAAACAGTAAGCCAGAAAACCATACCTGACCAAGCAAATAGGCTGCAGGGATACGCTGCTCAATACGCTTATTTAAAATATCCTGCACAATAGCGTGTTCATCCTGATGCAGATTGCAATCAAGGTATTTATCATGCATTTCATTCGGTAAATGCACACTGCCCAGCACTAGAGCACGCGCCTCTTCAAATATATCTGCCTGGCTGTCATGAAAAAATAAACGCTCACGGCTAAATTGACTGATCGCCCAGCGGATATAATCACGCAGTGTTGCTAAACCGGAGTTACTCACTGATATCACCTGTTATCTTATTGATTGTTACTTATAGGGTTACGTGCACAATGACTTGATTAATCATCACGCCCATCCAGCATATGCCGCTTAAGTAACACATAGAGCGCACCTGTTCCGCCATGCCGAGCCACGCATGAAGTAAAACCTAATACTTTTTCATGTTGACGCAACCAGGTATTCACATGGCTTTTAATCATCGGCTTTTTGCCATCCAGTCGCGCAGCTTTACCATGAGTCACTCGCACACAACGCACTTCAAGACGCAATGCTTCGGTTATAAACTCACGCAAGGTTGAGCGCGCTGTTTCAACATTCATGCCGTGCAAATCCAAGCTACCTTCAAAAGCAATTTGCCCCGCTTTCATACGACGCAATTGCGTATCTTGCACGCCATCACGCGCCCAATACAATGCATCTTCAGCGCCGACATCAATCACAAACTGATCCGACAAACCATCAACAACAATGGTTTCAATCACTTGCTGCGCATTTTCACGGCGCACACGCTGACCAGCACGGTTAATTTTGGCCTTGCCGACATCGGCTTGATCGACATGAATACGGCGCACGCCCTGCATTTGTTCAGCAAATAAAGAAAAATCATCACTTGGCATAACGCCCTCCTCATTTCGTGCTGCATTGTACCCGCATTCAACAAACACAAACAAAAACGCCCCAATTAAGGGGCGTTTTTTAAGCAGAAGCTTTGATTACATTTTTGCAATCATTGCATCGCCAAACTCAGAGCAAGACAACAGCTTAGCGTCGTCCATTAAGCGCTCAAAGTCATAGGTCACGGTCTTAGCAGCGATAGCACCATTGATGCCATCGATGACTAGGTCAGCGGCTTCAGTCCAGCCCATGTGACGCAGCATCATTTCTGCTGAAAGGATCAGTGAACCTGGGTTAACTTTATCCAAACCAACATACTTAGGTGCAGTACCGTGTGTCGCCTCAAACATTGCAACGGTGTCTGACAAGTTAGCGCCCGGTGCAATACCGATACCGCCTACTTGTGCCGCGAGTGCGTCAGAGATGTAGTCACCATTGAGGTTCAAAGTAGCAATCACGTCGTACTCTGCTGGGCGCAGTAAGATCTGCTGCAGCATTGCATCAGCAATCGCATCTTTAACGATGATGTTTTTGCCAGTTTTTGGGTTCTTGAACTGCATCCAAGGACCGCCATCCAACAACTCAGCACCGAACTCGTCACGCGCAATTTCGTAGCCCCAATCCTTGAAGGCACCTTCGGTGAACTTCATGATGTTGCCTTTGTGCACGAGAGTCAGTGACTCACGATCGTTATCTACAATGTACTGCAGTGCTTTACGTACAAGACGCTTAGTACCTTCTTCAGATACTGGCTTCACACCAATACCGCAGTTTTCAGTAAAGCGGATTTTGGTAACGCCCATTTCTTCAGTGAAGAATTTGATTACTTTTTCTGCTTCTGGCGTACCGGCTTGCCACTCAATACCTGCGTAGATGTCTTCTGAGTTCTCACGGAAAATAACCATGTCAGTGTCTTGTGGACGCTTAACAGGGCTTGGAACACCGGTGAACCAGCGTACTGGACGCAAGCAAACATAAAGGTCTAACTGCTGACGTAGAGCAACGTTCAATGAACGAATACCGCCACCAACTGGAGTAGTCAAAGGACCTTTGATAGAAACAACGTAGTCACGGACTGCGTCAAGAGTTTCTTGTGGCAACCACGTTTCTGAATCGTAAACCTGGGTCGCTTTTTCACCAGCGTAAACTTCCATCCAGGAAATTTTGCGCTTGCCGGCGTAGGCTTTCTCTACAGCGGCATCAACAACTTTGATCATTACCGGACTGATATCAGTACCAATACCATCACCTTCAATGTAAGGAATGACTGGATTATTTGGTACTGTTAAGGTCATATCTGCATTAACGGTGATTTTGTCACCGGCTGGCACTTGGATCTTTTGGTATCCCATGCTGGACTCCGTCTTTACGTGGTCTTTAAAAATCTGTCACGCGTGTGGCCTGACAGCGATAATTCAAACTTAGTAGGTATGTATGACCTCTAGTTTGTAGAATAAGTCACACATACTAATCACTCACTTTTACGCTAAATATACTTTAACGCAGTTTGTGCAGCGCACATCATACACTCTTTATACGTTTAGCTGATAGATTGCTGCGTTCAAAAAAACACTTTATTGCAAGAATTTATGCCTAACGTCGTTTAATCTCGATCATTATCATAAATATGCAGCGATCAATCAGATCAATAAGCTTGCACCTGACAAGGACATATATGACACGCTTTACTCCACATATCACCGTTGCAACTGTCATTGAAAAAGATGGTCGCTTTCTGTTCGTTAAAGAGCACGCTGAAAAACGTACTGTATTAAACCAGCCTGCAGGCCACTTAGAAATGGACGAAAGTCTAATTCAGGCTGCAATTCGTGAAACTTTAGAAGAAACAGGCTGGGATATTGAGATTACTCACCTGCTCGGTATCCATTTATACACAGCACCCAGTAATAATGTGACCTACCAGCGGGTCTGCTTCGCGGGTCACGCACTGCAACAACGTGAAAACCACACATTGGACGAGGGCATTATTGGTCCAGTCTGGTTAACTCGCGATGAATTATTAGAACAGCGCGAGTTATGGCGTAGCCCGATGGTTTTACGCAGCGTGGATGATTACCTCAGCGGTACCCGTTTCTCTTTAGATATTTTTAAAAACTAATGCACTACTGCGATGACCTCCCTAGCCGAGCGCAAATCTGCTAAAGTTATTTTCTTTTACTAGCTTATTTAAATTGCCATGCATACTCCTTCTGAAACTCGTGTAATTGTCGGCATGTCCGGCGGTGTTGATTCTTCTGTTGCGGCTTTGTTGTTGATCCAGCAAGGCTATCAAGTGGAAGGACTCTTTATGAAAAACTGGGAGGAAGATGATGGCACTGAATACTGCACCGCCAAAGAAGACCTCGCAGATGCACAAGCCGTGTGCGATACCTTAGGTATTAAATTACACACAGCAAACTTTGCCGCTGAGTATTGGGACAATGTATTTGAACATTTCCTTGAAGAATACAAAGCGGGGCGTACGCCGAACCCCGATATTTTGTGTAACCGTGAAATTAAATTTAAAGCCTTTCTTGATTATGCAGAGCAACTCGGCGCGCATTTAATTGCCACCGGCCACTATGTACGTCGCCGTGATGTGAATGGCATCAGCGAACTGCTGAAAGGTGTCGATAACAATAAAGATCAAAGTTATTTTTTACACGCAGTGGGCGGTCAACAAATTCATAAGTCACTCTTCCCTGTCGGCGAGTATGAAAAACCTGCCGTTCGTGAACTGGCCGAACAACACGGTTTGATTACTGCGAAGAAAAAAGACTCCACCGGTATCTGTTTTATCGGCGAGCGACGCTTTACTGATTTCCTCAAGCAATACTTACCAGCACAGCCCGGCGTGATTGAAACCACTGATGGAATAGAACTAGGTCAGCACAGCGGCTTGATGTACCACACCATTGGTCAGCGCCAAGGTTTAGGCATCGGCGGCTTGAAAAATGCCAGCGAAGACGCCTGGTATGTTCTAGCTAAAGATTTAGTGCGCAATGTATTGGTTGTGGGGCAAGGTAATGATCACCCTTGGTTATTCTCACGCACCCTAGTGACTCGTGATGTAAACTGGATCAATCCTGTTGATCTTAGTGCACTCAATAACCTCAGTGCAAAAGTGCGTTACCGCCAAAGCGATCAAGCCTGCAGCATTGAAAAGACCGAAGATGGCTATCAAGTCACTTTCGAGCAACCACAACGCGCAGTGACTTTAGGCCAATCCATTGTTTTCTATGTGGACGATGTCTGTCTAGGCGGTGGTGTGATCGAAGCCTGCAGCCCTTGGGACGAGAGTATTCAGCGACCATGACGCCACTTCAAGAACAAATGACGGCACTGGCCGGTGTGTTTCAGGCTGCTGCATTAGTCAATAAGCTCGCGCATACGGGTCAAGTCGGTGATGCGGCCTTGGCTGGCATGCTAAAAACACTGCTGGTGCGCAATCCAGACAGCACCATTGATGTCTATGGCGGCGACGATCTAGGCTTGCGTGAAGGTTATCAATTACTGCAATCCATCTTGGAGCGTAAAACAGACGATCTGCCGCGTGAAAGCCTGCGCTACGTTGTGTCGATGTTAAGTCTGGAGCGTCAGTTTTCACGTCGCGATGACTTGCTAGAGATTGCCGGTCAGCGTTTACCGAGAATCGAACAGCAAGTTGAGCTGTATGGTTTAACCAGTGACAATATTGCTTCTTCGTTTGGTGGGCTGTACCAAGATACTATCAGCACCTTTAAGCAACGGATTCAGGTGCATGGTGACATGCGCTTTCTGCAACAAGAGGCCACTGCTGCAAAAGTACGCGCACTGCTCTTTGCCGGGATTCGCTCCGCACGCCTATGGCGACAACTGGGTGGCCGCCGCTGGCATTTACTGACCAAGCGAGGCGCTATGCTGCATGAATTGAATACACGCAACTCATGAATCAACGCAGCGTTCGCCCTGGACAAGGCGCAGCTTTACTGGCCCTCTCAGCGCTGCTTTTTTCAGGAATGGGCGTATTGGTTCGCGAAGCCTCAGTCACCATTAACAACGAAAATATTGTGTTTTTTCGCAATATTGTGGGTGTGATTTTCTTTTTGCCTTTACTGCTTAGAAAAGGCATTCAACCTTTTAAAACCACGCGATTAAAATCACATTTAATGCGCACCAGTTATGGCTTAGCAGCCATGTATTGCTTCTTCTACGCGATTGCACACCTGCCTTTGCCTGACGCCATGCTATTCACCTATTCAGCACCAGTCTTTACCCCTATCATTGCTTACTTATGGCTGAAAGAGCCGCTGACAAAACGCATGCTAGCCTTTTCCTTACTGGGTTTAGTGGGCGTTATTTTAGTGGCAAAGCCCAGCGACGCCTTATTCAGTAGCTTATCTTTAGTTGGACTGGCCGCCAGCCTATTAGCAGCCTCCGCTTTTGTTTCCATTCGAGAAATGAGCAGCACTGAGCCGGCCTACCGCATGGTGTTTTACTTTGCTCTATTTAGCAGTTTAATCTCAGCTATACCCTTGTTCTGGGCGTGGCAGCCGCTGAATAATGAACAACTGACCTTGCTGTTTTGCGCGGGTCTACTGGCCGCATTAGCGCAAATCATCATGTCGCGTGCATACTCATTAGCACCACCTGGACTGATTGGCCCTGTGGCGTATTTAGCCATTGTCTTTGCTGGCATCTTTTCCTTTATCTTATGGAATGAAGTTCCTGATTTAACCTCTATATTTGGCGCAGCATTGATCTTTACCGCCAGCATGTTCGCGGTATTCTGGCGTAAACACTAAAAACCAGCGTGCACTTGATGTACACTATGCGCCTTATTTTATTCATTAATTTTTAGAGAACGCATCATGCAGCTTACCTCGCTTACCGCGGTTTCACCCGTTGACGGCCGTTACGGCAGCAGAACTTCCGCCCTGCGCCCTATTTTTAGTGAATACGGTCTTATTCGTAACCGTGTTTTGGTTGAAGTTCGCTGGTTACAGCGCTTAGCCGCACACGCCAGCATCACTGAAGTGGCACCTTTTTCTGACACAGCTAACGCTGCTCTTAACCAGCTGGCAGAAAATTTTCAGCTTGAGCATGCAGAGCGTGTTAAAGAATTTGAGCGCACCACCAACCACGACGTTAAAGCGGTTGAGTATTTGCTTAAAGAACAGGCACAGAAACTGCCTGAACTGGCGAAAGTCACTGAATTTATTCACTTTGCCTGCACCAGTGAAGATATTAACAACCTCTCGCATGCACTGATGCTGCGCGAAGGTCGTGACGATGTACTACTGCCACTGATGCGCAAACTGGCTGAAAGCCTACGTAGCCTATCAATTGAGTTTGCTGATGTGCCAATGCTGTCACGTACTCATGGCCAGCCTGCTTCGCCCACTACATTGGGTAAAGAGTTTGCTAACGTGGTGTACCGTCTTGAGCGTCAAATCGCACAAGTCGCAGCCATTCCATTGCTAGGTAAAATCAACGGTGCGGTGGGCAACTACAACGCTCACCTATCGGCCTACCCTGAGATTGATTGGGAAGCCAATGCGCGCGAATTTATCGAAGGTGACTTGGGTTTAACGTTTAACCCTTACACCACGCAAATTGAGCCACACGACTATATTGCAGAGCTGTTTGATGCAGTATCGCGCTTTAACACCATCTTGATCGACTTCGATCGTGATGTGTGGGGTTATATTTCGATCGGTTACTTTAAGCAAAAAACCATTGCTGGCGAAATTGGTTCATCCACCATGCCGCATAAAGTCAATCCCATTGACTTTGAAAACTCTGAAGGCAACTTGGGTATTGCGAATGCAATCTTCCAACACTTAGCCAGCAAACTGCCAATTTCACGCTGGCAGCGTGACCTGACTGACTCCACGGTGCTACGTAACCTCGGTGTCGGTATGGCGCACAGTGTAATTGCTTATGAAGCGACCCTTAAAGGTGTCAGCAAGCTTGAGCTCAACGAAGTTAAAATTGCTGAAGACTTAGACAATTGCTGGGAAGTATTAGCCGAGCCGGTACAGACTGTAATGCGTCGCTACGGTATCGAAAACCCCTATGAAAAACTTAAAGATCTAACTCGCGGTAAAGGTATCAGTGCTGAAGTGCTGCAAACCTTTATTGAAACCTTAGATCTGCCTGAAGAGGCAAAAGTGCAGTTGCGTGCCCTGACCCCTGCCAACTATATTGGTAACGCAGGCGCACAAGCTAAGCGCGTTTAACATTTCTTAAGTGTCTGAACGCCCGGCTCAACCCGGGCGTTTTATTTTCAGTGTCTATTTCGGAAGCAATCACGTGTCCAACTCACTTAATACACCACTCGACATTCTAGGTGGCATCAGTGCTGAAGTTTTTTTACGCGATTATTGGCAGAAAAAACCACTGCTGATTCGCAAAGCCATTGCTGATTTTGTCAGCCCCATCGATGGTAACGATCTAGCAGGCCTATCGCTGGAGGAGCTGGTTGAGTCACGCATTGTCTTAGAGCACGGCGAAACGCCTTGGGAACTTAAGCAGGGCCCCTTTGATGATGAAACCTACAGCTCATTGCCTGAGCAGGACTGGACACTGTTAGTACAAGCAGTGGATCAATTCAGCCCCGATGTTGCTGAAGTACTTGAGCACTTTAGATTTCTGCCGAGTTGGCGCATTGACGATGTGATGATTAGCTTTGCCGTACCCGGTGGTAGCGTCGGTCCACACTACGACAACTATGATGTGTTCTTATTGCAAGCCGAAGGCCAACGCCAGTGGAAAGTGGGACAGATGTGTGATGCTGACAGCCCATTACTCAAGCACCCTGATTTACGCATCCTAGATGGCTTTGAGCAAACTGATGAGTGGGTATTAGAGCCTGGCGATATGCTCTATCTACCACCGCGTTTAGCCCATTGGGGCATTGCCAAAACCGATTGCATGACCTGGTCTGTAGGTTTCCGCGCACCCTCTACCGCTGAAGTGGTAACGCATTTCGCGGATTTTGTCGCGCGTTTCTTACCTGACGAGCAACGCTACAGTGATGCTGATATGTCACCTGTGAGTAACAGCAATTATATTCGCCCGGAAGATGTCCAGCGTTTACGCCAATTGGTGCGTGAGCAACTGGATGATGACCGTATGCTGCTGACCTGGTTTGGCCAGTATATGACTGATCCGCGCTATCCTGACCTGTTAATTGGCGATGATATCAGCGTAGCAGACTTAAAAGTTGAGCTTGAACAAGGTGCTGTTTATACGCGCAACCCAACGGCCCGCTTGGCATGGAGCCATATACAATTGGATACTGAACCTGCTTTAGTATTCTTTGTCAGTGGTAATAGCCGTATTATAAGTGAGCATTTAGTCCAATTGCTGGACCTGCTCTGCAG
>DASRNZ010000160.1:0-17157 GCA_035647155.1 Thiopseudomonas sp. | reverse complement strand
GGCAAGGTCAGCGATCCACAAGGACGTATTCAACGCACTTGGAAAACCCGCCAGCCAGTTGACTATCTCAACCCTGAAAAGCCTTTCTTAGCTGGCAGCAACACCCTTGCCGCAGAAGATTTGCCCTTTGAGTTTTTAATGAATGCTTTACGCCTGACCGATGGCGTTGAGTTAAAACTCTTTAGTGAACGCACCGGACTCTCTATGACTGCTCTGCAGAACGGTCTCAGCGAAGCCCGTAAACGTGGTCTATTATCCGATGATCCACAACGTTTAGCAGCCAGTGCACAAGGCCAATTATTTTTAAATGATTTACTGCAGATTTTCTTAGACGCTGAAGGCTAATAACAAGGTATGTCTATATGGATGTATTAACTGACTTGGTTTTAGCGTTATCGAAATGGACGCGCTTCCATCTCAGCGATATTACCTTAGCCATGATGGCCTGTGCACTGGTGCTGTTTGGCCCGAGTATGAATGCACGAGTACGCTACTCCATTGGGCACTTAAGCTTTATCTTACGTACCTTAATTTTTGTCTTGGTCTGCGCTGCGGCTTATGGCTTAAGCATTATTTATCTAACGCCCATATTGGCTAACGCGCTCGACCAACTCAATAACTACACGCTTGCGCCTGTATTAGTGATGATATTTATACTGATTGGGATTTTAGCCGATAGAAACTAAGCAGGCCTGATGCGACTGCAGCAGGTCGCACGGTCAAACCTTACGACGTGTAAGATCAAGCATCGATAACGCTTATAACAGAGCAGTAGAGCCTGCCAAATTAACAGGCTCTAACCTACTCAAGTGACATTCGCGAACATTAATCCGCGATACGCTCAAACTTCAAATCCCAGACACCATGTCCTAAACGCTCACCGCGACGCTCAAATTTAGTCACGGGACGTTCTGCTGGGCGCGGCACTGAGGTTTGATCCTCAGACAGATTCTTAAAGCCGGGCGCTACGTTTAACACTTCGAGCATATACTCAGCGTACTCTTCCCAGTCTGTGGCTAAATGGAAGATACCACCAACTTTTAATTTACTGCGCACTAATTGCGCAAACTCGGGCTGCACAATACGGCGTTTATGGTGACGACTCTTATGCCAAGGGTCGGGGAAAAACAGCATCAAACGATCCAGACTGGCATCGGCAACACAGTTTTTCAGCACTTCTAAAGCATCGCAACTGTAGACGCGCACGTTACTGACATTTTCCGTCAGCAAGCCATTAAGCAACGAGCCCACACCAGGACGGTGCACTTCGATACCAATAAAATCTTGCTCAGGCGCAGCTTGCGCCATTTCTAGCAATGACTGCCCCATACCAAAGCCGATCTCGAGCGTGCGCGGTGCTTGGCGAGCAAACACCTGATCAAAGTCGCGCATACCGTCAGCCAGCAATAAACCAAACTTAGGCCAACCATCGTCTAAACCACGTTGTTGCCCGTCAGTCATACGACCGGCACGCATTACATAACTTTTAATTTCACGGCGGCGCACAGGCAATGCTTCACCTGTGATGAGGTCGTCTGTCATGGGAATCCTATCTAAATATGTGCAATAGCTGCGCAAGTACTGCGCAGCTATTGAGTGAAATACGCTACTTAACCAATCATGCCATCAAGCGGAGAAGATGCACTGGCATACAGTTTTTTCGGCATACGTCCAGCCAAATAGGCTAAACGGCCGGCTTCAATCGCATGACGCATCGCCTGCGCCATTAAAATCGGCTGCTGCGCATCGGCAATGGCACTGTTCATTAAGACTGCTGAACAACCCATTTCCATAGCAATGGTCGCATCAGACGCAGTACCAACACCGGCATCCACCAGCACTGGAATCTTCGCTTCTTCTAAAATAATGCGCAGATTATAGGGGTTACAAATACCCAACCCCGTACCAATTAAACCCGCTAATGGCATCACCGCCACACAGCCAATCGCCTCAAGCTCTCGGGCAATAATGGGGTCGTCACTGGTGTAGACCATCACATCAAAGCCTTCATCGACTAACACTTTGGCAGCGTGTAATGTTTCCACAACGTTAGGGAATAAAGTTTTTTGGTCCGCCAGAATTTCTAGCTTAACCAGATTACGACCACCTAACAGCTCGCGCGCTAAGCGGCAGGTACGGATCGCAGATTCCGCATCGAAACAACCGGCGGTATTGGGCAAAATAGTATAGCGATCAGGACTGATCACATCCAATAAATTAGGCTCATCTTTATTCTGGCCAATATTAGTACGGCGCACGGCAACAGTGACAATTTCAGCACCTGAGGCTGCAATTGCTAAACCTGTTTCTTCCATGTCTTTATATTTACCCGTACCCACCAACAAACGTGACGAGTAGGTTTTTCCCGCAATAACAAAGGGGTGATCTGTACGTATAACGCTCATCTAAAGCCTCTCTGAGTCAGTAAAAGACGGTCAGCCAAGACTAACCACCACCAATCGCATGTACTATTTCAACGCTATCGTTTTCTTTTAGAAGCGTTGTTTCATACTGACTGCGTGGCACAATTTCGAAGTTTAACTCGACGGCAACGCGGCGCCCTGCCAACTGCAGATGCTCAATTAAACCTGCAACACTGAGCGTTTCGCTGAGTGCGTAGGCTTCACCATTCAACTGAATATGCATAAAACAACCGTGAAATTCCGAAGGGTCTTTATTTTAGCGGGTTCGCCAGCCGATAACCAAATATTTACACTTTACGTAAAGCACTATAGGCCAAACTCAGCCAACCTAGCACCAATAAAACACCACCTATGGGTGTCACCACGCCTGGCGTCAGTGGTGTAAGCACTAATAGATATAAGCTGCCAGAAAATAAAAGTATACCCAAGGTGAAAAATACGGCTGAGTAGACTAAGGCTCGCGAAGCCTGCTGCTGAGCTAATAGCGCCACCAACAATAAAGCTAAGGCGTGAATAAATTGATACTGCACACCGGTCTGCAAGACGGCTAAATGCTCAACACTCAGTGTGTTTTTTAAGCCGTGCGCCGCAAACGCGCCCAGCAATACCGCAGTTGCACCAAAAATAGCGGCAATAAATACCCCATAACGCACAGCAAATCCTCCAATATATGACAACGCTAGTTATACTCTTATATCGTTTGCATCAGGCTAAAAATATGTTTCGTAAAGTTTTACGCACGGCATCCATAACACTCTTGGCATTACTGGCACTGAGCGTACTCTTGGTGCTATCGCTACGCTGGCTCAATCCGCCTGCCAGTGCTCTGATGATCGAGCAAAAACTGGCTGCTATATTGAATGGTGAGAGCTATAGCAGCCAACGTTCATGGACGCCTTGGCCAATTCTGCCTAATAATTTAAAAATGGCGGTGATTGCCGCTGAAGATCAGCAATTTCCCAATCACTATGGCTTTGATATAGCAGCAATTCGTGCCGCCCTCGCACACAATAGCGACAGTGAACGTATACGAGGTGCCAGTACCATTTCACAGCAAGTCGCCAAGAACACCTTCCTCTGGTCATCGCGCAGTTGGTCGCGCAAAGCATTGGAGGCATGGTTTACCCTGTGGATGGAACTGCTCTGGAGTAAAGAGCGGATTTTAGAAGTGTATCTAAACAGCGCTGAATGGGGCCCAGGTATTTTTGGTGCAGAGGCTGCTGCGCAATACCATTTCAATAGCAGCGCTGCCAACCTTTCCAACCAACAAGCCTATTTATTAGCCGCTGTTCTACCCAGCCCGTTACTGCGCAGCGCCAGCCAGCCCAGTGCAGCCACAACAGAGCGTACGAACTGGATTGCCCGCCAAGTTCGTCAATTAGGCGGCGATCAGTATCTGCAAACACTGCAACCTGCCGCTTCACAATAGATAAACCAATAAGCAGAAAAAAGCCCCTCGCGCTGACAATGCAACACAAGGGGCTTTTATAAAGCAGATCTTAGATCAACACAGTCTTACGCAGCAAAGTTTTTCGCTACGAAATCCCAGTTCACTAAGTTCCAGAACGCTTCAACATACTTAGGACGCGCATTACGGTAATCAACGTAGTAAGCGTGTTCCCAAACGTCACAGGTCAACAGTGGCGTGTCGCCAGTGGTCAGCGGGCAGCCTGCACCGATGGTGCTAGCTAGCGCTAAAGAACCGTCAGCTTTTTTAACTAACCAAGCCCAACCTGAACCGAAAGTACCGATTGCAGTTTTGGTGAATTCTTCTTTGAATGCATCAAATGAACCAAATTTAGCATTGATTGCATCAGCTAAAGCACCTGTTGGAGCGCCGCCAGCGTTGGCCGCTAAGCAGTTCCAGTAGAAAGTGTGGTTCCAGACCTGAGCTGCGTTGTTAAATACGCCGCCGGTTGAAGTTTTGATAATATCTTCTAGGCTTTTGTTTTCAAACTCAGTGCCTGGAATTAGGTTATTCAAGTTCACAACGTAAGCGTTGTGGTGCTTGCCGTGGTGAAAATCTAGGGTTTCTGCAGAAATATGTGGTTCTAGTGCATTTTTTTCGTACGGAAGTGCAGGTAATTCAAAAGCCATGATTATTCTCCAATTACATCAGACGAGGCACAATCAGCAAGCCTATAAAGCGGACAGCTGATTCAATTGCCAGCAGTTCCGACTTGCTTTAAGTAACTGATCATAGCACCCCAGAGGCCGTTTATCCACGCACTAAAGATAGGGCTATAGCCAAAAAACATAAATTGTGCGCCAACTTTCACTGCAGATACTCCACATAAATAAACATCTCAGATGACCAGGATATGTAAAGTATTTTCATGCAGTCATAAAAAAACCGCCCTACGGCGGTTCTTTTACAGCAACGGCAGACTTACAAGCCCGACATATACTTAATCGTGCTCATCAACTCGTCATCTGAACAGTCACTGCAAGTACCTTTAGCTGGCATGGCATTGATGCCGCTAATCGCAGTTTTCAAAATACCGTCTATACCACCTTGAGCATCAGCACGCGCTTGCCAGTCTGCAGTCTCACCAATAATAGGCGCGCCCAGCAAACCTGACACATGACACACTGAACAATGCTTAGTGACAATATCCTCAGCACTGCGACCAGCCGATGCACTCGGCGCAGCGACAGCAACAGATTTGGCACACTCATCGCCCTGCACGCAAACGACACCAACAGGTTTAATACGTTGCGCAATTTCTTCATCAGTGGTGGCCTGTGCACTGGCTGCCCAAAGGGCTAGAACAGTTGCTTGAGCTACCAGAATTTTTTTCAACAGGTTCACGGTACACCCTCTATTATCTTTGCAATTTATTCTCGAGAAACATCGTGTTACGAGTTTCGCACAGTATAACGACTCCCCGCGCTCAGGCAAACAGAACAATAGCTGCAATTGTACTTTTTAAATCTCAAACAGCTGAATATTCATAGCGAACACGCTTTACATTGCACAACAACTCGTAGGAAATCGTACCTGCACGAGTCGCTACTTCATCAATCGACACCTGATGCCCCCACAATTCAACTCTGCTACCCACGCCCACTTCGCTCAGCTCAGTGAGGTCAATGGCTAGCATATCCATCGATACACGACCCAACAACTGGGTGATATGACCGTCCACGGCAACTGGCGTGCCGGTGGGTGCATGGCGTGGATAACCATCGGCATAACCCATCGCCACAATACCCACACGTACCGGCTGACTGGCAATAAATTGTGCACCGTAGCCCACAGGCTCACCGGCGGGCAACTCGCGCACCGCAATAATTTTTGACTCTAAGGTCATCACCGGCTGAAATTTTTCAGTGCTGAGGCCCTGCATGGCAACCGGCTGACTGCCATATAAGATAATTCCAGGGCGCGACCAGTCACTGCGAATATCGGGCCAGGCCAATAAAGCCGGCGAATTGCACACACTGACCAATGACTGTAATCCAGCCGAAGCATCGGCAAAAATTTGATATTGCTCTTGAGTGCGTAACGATTGCACTTCATCAGCGCGGGCAAAATGCGTTATTAATACTACAGAAGCAACATTCTCACTCTCCTGTAAACGCTGCCAAACAGCACGGTATTCATTCGGAAAAAACCCGACGCGATGCATACCTGAGTCCATTTTTAACCATACGGTCAACGGCTTGGCTAAAACCGCCTGCTCCACCGCTTCAAGCTGCCAGTCTGAATGCACCACGCACCACAAGTCATGCGCAACAATCTGCGCCAACTCATCTGGATGAAAAAAGCCTTCTAACAAGACAATCGGCAATGACACACCGGCAGCTCGCAACTCAAGCCCTTCTTCTAGTGAGGACACGGCAAAACCATCGGCAATATCATGCAAGGCTCGCGCGCATTGCACTGCACCATGCCCATAAGCATCGGCCTTCACCACCGCCAACGCCTTATCCGCACACAATTGTCGCGCCAATAGGTAGTTATGTCGCAAAGCTTGCAAATTAATTAACGCGCGTGCTGGACGCATGGCCTGCTGATTCTCCAAAGTAAAATTATTGATCGAGATAACCCTATTGCGACCACTTGATCTAGACGGTGGCACAACACAATACGAAGCCCGCCCTCATTTAACAATAACGAAATATATCCAAGCCTTCGCAACTGATCTGCGGTGTTTTCTTGCTGATAATATCGGCCAAATAACTGGCAGAACCACAGGACATGGTCCAGCCTAAAGTGCCGTGACCCGTATTTAAAAACAAATTACGATAGCTGGTTTTTCCAACAATAGGCGTACCATCGGGTGTTGCTGGACGCAATCCTGTCCAAAATTCAGACTGGGTTAAGTCACCACCTTGCGGATAGAGCAGACCCGTGACGTACTCTAAGGTTTCCCGACGCTTAGGATTCAGCGACAAGTCAAAACCGCTGATTTGCGCCATACCAGCGATCCGAATACGCTGATCAAAACGGGTAATCGCAACTTTATAAGTTTCATCAATAATGGTTGATTGCGGCGCCAGCGCCGGATCAGTAATCGGTACAGTCAGCGAATAGCCTTTTAATGGATAGACCGGAATTTTAACACCCAGTGGTGCCAATATCTCTCGCGAATAGCTGCCTAACGCAACCACATACTTATCAGCCGTTTCCAAAACACCATCAATATAAACTCCGGTGATACGATCACCGCTGCAGCTCATACTTTGCACTGTGCAACCCAAACGAAACTCAACTCCAAGGTCTTGTGCCATCCGCGCTAAATTGCGGGTAAAGAGATTACAATCTCCGGTTTGATCATTGGGCAAGTGTAAAGCGCCAGCTAAAGTATCAGCCACGCCAGCTAACGCAGGCTCAAACCGAACAATTTCGCTGGAGTTCAGCAGTTCATAAGGAACACCCATACGATCTAGTACAGCAGTATCTCGCACAACGCTCTCCATCTGCTGCTGAGAACGAAACAGCTGTGTAGTCCCTTGCTGGCGTCCCTCATACTCAATGCCTGTTTCAGCACGCAAAGCATCAAAACAATCACGACTGTACTCAGCTAAACGCACCATGCGCTCCTTATTCACCGCATAACGTGCCGCAGTACAATTGCGCAACATCTGCAGCATCCATTGGTACTGGAACGGATCACTGGTCAGACGTACGGAAAAAGGCGAATGACGCTGCATTAACCATTTCATCGCTTTTAGCGCAATACCAGGAGCAGCCCAAGGTGATGCGTGGCCGGGAGAGATTTGTCCAGCATTAGCAAAACTCGTTTCATCAGCAGCAGATAGCTGTCGGTCGACAACCACCACTTGAAACCCTTGTTGAGCTAAATAATATGCTGTTGTGACGCCCACTACGCCAGCGCCTAATACTAAAACCCGCATCGTCACCTTCTACACTAGATTGAGTCAGTTACTGCTCGAACATTACGATTTATACAGCACAATATAACGCTAGACCACAGAGGATTTTAACAATGTCTGAGGTGTCAATTGCTGACCGCGCCAAAAAAATAACACCGGCCAGAGTTGTTGATTGATGTGTGCACCCTGCCACAACTCAAGAAAGCTGCGCTGCTGCACAGGATGCAAAACATCCGGCGCTAATATAGCTAACGGCCACAGCACAAAAGCATTGGTTAAAATTTCGGCACGCGGCAATGTAATTTTATCAAATGCTCCAATTTCTTGACCGTATAACAGCACATCAATATCCAGCGGCAAACCCTTACGGGGCTCCTCATATCGACCATTCACCATCTCAATCTGTTTAAGATGCTGATTGAGCTTATGCAGCGCCATGCTGGTTTTAAAATGCACCACCATATTTAAAAAACAATCACTGCGAATACCGATCGGTTCGCTTTCAAAGACCGGTGAACACTCCAGGTCGCCAAACAACTCCCTTAAGGCATCAAGGCCAGCACACAGATGCGTTTCACGCTCAATATTGCTGCCTAATCCTAAGTACACATCGGTTAACGACATCCGCGTTCAATCTCCACACCCACACCACGCGCAGTAGCCACTGCACCGGGTTTAGTGATTTTCAAACGCAACCAAGGAATATTAAACTCAGCCATCAATAACGCTGCCAAACGCTCAGCAAATGTTTCCACCAACTCAAAACTGCTGGTCTGTGCGAAATTATTAATACGCTCAGACACAGCTGCGTAATCTAACGCTAGGTGCAGCTCATCATTGGCTGCACTGAGGCGGTTATCCCAGCCCATTTGCAAGTCCACCAATAGGTTTTGGCGAATCGTGCGCTCCCAGTCATAGGCACCAATTACAGTGTCTACTTCTAGACTTTCGATAAATACCGTGTCCACTTTGCTCTTGCCTCGTTAGAATCAAGACTCGCTGGCCTTGGATCATTCAAATGTTTGAGTTACTACTGGTGTGCGCTTATCTGATTGGCTCCTTGTCATTTGCCATCGTCTTAAGCCGTTATTACGGTAATAGCGACCCGCGCTCGCACGGTTCGGGTAACCCTGGTGCCACCAATATGTTGCGTGTTGCGGGTAAACGACTGGCTATTCTGACCCTGCTCGGCGATCTGAGCAAAGGGTTAGTGCCAATATTATTTGCCAGTGCACTGGATTTCAGCCAACAACAACAAGCTTGGATCGGTTTAGCCGCGGTGATTGGCCATCTCTATCCCATTTATTTTAACTTCCGCGGCGGCAAAGGTGTGGCCACCACCGCGGGTATGTTACTGGCTTTGTACCCGCCTGCGGCACTGCTGGCTTTGATGATTTGGCTGCTGACGTTTCACCTGACACGCATCAGCTCATTAGCTGCATTGGCCAGCGTCGCTTTATGTTTACCCCTACTAGCCTGGCAACAACCGCACGCTCTGTTACCTGTCAGCATGCTCAGCGTGTTATTGGTTTGGCGTCATCGCAGTAACTTAAAAGATTTACTGGCGGGTAATGAGCGCAACTTTAAAGATTAATTATTAAGTTAAGGGTGGCAACTCTTCCATCGGCCAGCGCGCACGAACATTAATGCCGTGACCTTCTTTTTGTCCTGCCACAAGCCGCTGACAGCCCGCGTAGGCAATCATCGCGCCGTTGTCGGTGCAGAACTCGGGTCGCGCATAAAACACCTGACCTTGACGCTTAGCCAACATTGCTTCCAATGATTGACGTAAGGCTTGGTTAGCACTGACACCACCGGCAATCACTAAAGTTTTTAAATTTTCTTGCTCAAGCGCACGCTGACACTTAATCGTTAAGGTCGCAACCACTGCTGCCTGAAAGGCGTGCGCTATATCAGCGCGGGTTTGCTCACCATCATCACCGGCAGCCACACATTTTTGCCACGCCATCAGCGCTGCGGTTTTTAAACCACTAAAACTAAATTGCAAACCGGGACGATCCGTCATCGGCCTGGGTAATTTAAAACGACCGGGCACGCCTTGCTCAGCCGCTCGGGCGATTTCAGGGCCGCCTGGGTAACGTAAACCCATCATTTTTGCAGTTTTATCAAAGGCTTCACCGGCGGCGTCATCAATTGACTCGCCTAATAAACGGTATTGACCAATGCCATCAACGCGCACCAATTGCGTATGCCCCCCCGAAACTAGCAAGGCGACAAACGGAAACTGCGGCGGCGTGTCTTCAAGCATCGGTGCTAATAAATGACCTTCCATATGGTGCACGCCGATAGACGGTATATCCCAAGCAAAAGCTAAAGCTTGCGCACAGGATGCACCCACCAACAAAGCACCCACCAAGCCTGGCCCTGCGGTGTAAGCAATCCCTTCGATATCACTTGCACTGCACTGCGCCTCGGCCAGCACTTGCTCAATCAAAGGCAACATGCGCTTGATATGGTCACGCGATGCCAGCTCTGGAACCACGCCGCCATAGATACGATGCAAATCAATTTGGCTGAACAAAGCATCAGCTAATAAGCCGCGTTGACTGTCGTATAACGCGACTCCCGTCTCATCGCAGGATGTTTCTAAACCCAACACCAGCATTTATTCTGCCCACCCAACTTTACAATAAAAGAATATACACGCATCATAAGCGGCTTAGAGGTGATGTTCTATGATTTTTTAGATATGCCTTTGCTTTTAATACTAAAAGCAGGTAATATCCGCAACCCTTGAAAACCGATATATATTTTTATTGAATATGTGTCGAACCACCCGGTCATTGATGAAGGTACGAATCGGATGCCAACTGTCAAACTTAAAGACAACGAACCATTTGACGTTGCTCTGCGTCGCTTCAAGCGCTCCTGCGAAAAAGCCGGTGTTCTTGCTGATATACGCAGTCGCGAGTTCTATGAAAAGCCTACTGCAGAACGCAAGCGTAAAGCTGCAGCAGCAGTAAAGCGTCATGCTAAGAAAGTACAACGCGAACAACGTCGTCACGAACGCCTGTATTAAGTTTCACAGGTTTAGTGCTTAACAAAGCCCGGATTCGTCCGGGTTTTGTCGTTTCACACAAATAGATTTACTCAACCTACTCAACTCTTGTAGTGGCTGTACAGTTTGGCATAACCTGCCGTATCTGCAGCGATACTACACACTTAAATTCTGCAAAAACTTACGTAACAGTCAACTGTCATACGGTTATAGGTGCTGATATTCAGACAACCGTAGCGTTCAGTGCTGCAGTGGCACAAACCAAGCATTGTAGGGGTTCCATGGCTGGATTAATTGCGCAAGGTTTTATTGATGACTTACTCAACCGCACCGACATCGTCGAAGTGGTGGGTTCACGTGTGCAATTAAAAAAATCCGGTAAAAACTACACCGCCTGCTGTCCTTTCCACCAAGAAAAAACCCCCTCATTTAGCGTGAACCATGAAAAACAGTTTTATTACTGCTTTGGCTGTGGTGCTGGCGGTAATGCGCTGGGTTTTATTATGGACCATGACCACCTCGACTTCCCCGAGGCCGTTGAAGAACTGGCCAAGCGTGCAGGCGTTGAAGTTGAACGTGAAGACAGCAGCAGCTCGACCCCGCACAAACCACGCCAACCCGTCGACTCACCGCTGTATGCTTTATTGACAGCTGCCAGCGATTACTATCGCGGCGCTCTGAAAAGCCATCCACAGCGACATGCAGCGGTTAATTATTTAAAAAATCGCGGTGTATCAGGTGTGATTGCTCGTGACTTCGCCTTGGGTTTTGCACCGCCAGGCTGGGATAATCTCAGCAAACACTTAGGCGGCGACACTCTGCAAGAAAAAGCCATGATCGATGCTGGCCTGCTGGCTGAAAATGAGGATACTAAACGCCGCTACGACCGTTTTCGTGATCGGATTATTTTCCCGATCCACGATTCACGCGGTCGCATTATTGGCTTTGGTGGACGTGTTTTAGGTGATGATAAACCTAAATATCTAAACTCACCAGAAACCGCAGTGTTTCATAAAGGGCAAGAACTGTACGGCCTCTATGAGGCACGCAAACATAATCGCCAGCTCAATGAAATTATCGTTGTTGAAGGCTATATGGACGTGATCGCCCTCGCCCAACAAGGCTTGCGCAACGCCGTAGCAACACTGGGTACCGCGACCAGCGCAGAACATATTAAGCGCTTATTTCGTGTCGTTCCCAATATTTTATTTTGCTTTGACGGCGATAATGCAGGACGTAAAGCAGCATGGCGTGCACTTGAGGCGACGCTGGGTAATTTAAAAGACGGCCAACAAGCGCGCTTCTTGTTTGTGCCCGATGGTGAAGACCCTGACAGCTTAATCCGCAGCGAAGGCCTGGAAGCATTTCAAGCCCGTATTGCTCAGCAGTCTGTAGCCTTAACTGAATACTTTTTTACCCATCTAGCTGAAGAAGTCAATCTTGACTCGCTGGAAGGTAAGGCGCATATGGCAACGCTCGCCTCGCCGCTGATTGAACAGATACCAGGTGCGAACCTGCGCGCTTTAATGCGCCAAAAACTAACCCAGATGACCGGCTTAGATACCGCACCCGAAGCAATGCCAGATCACAGCCCAGAACCACCACAAGACTGGGCACCGGCGTCCGCCTATGAGCAAGATGCTGCAGATTTTGACTCTTATACTTTTAACACTGACGACTACTCGGATATGCCAACACCGGCACCCACTCAGTCGTTTAGAAAGTTCGACCGTAAAGAGAAATCACGGTCGGCAAACAGCGCCCCAGCACGCCAATCAAAACGTGCTCAAGTCGCTGTTGAAACCCCGCACTTGGCCGCTCTGCGTACCTTGTTGCATCATCCACACCTCGCTTTAAAAGTCGATACTGCGAGTAAACTTGCCGCAGAAGATGACCTGTACGCTCAACTGCTCGTCTCATTATTAGAAGCGCTGCAGAAAAGCCCCGACCTGCAACCATTGCAACTTATGACACGCTGGTACGGTACAGAACAGGGCAATCTTTTACTGGCGCTCGCAGAAAAAGAATGGCTGATTGATGAAGACAACCTTGAACAGCAATTTTTCGACACCATAACTCGTTTAGCAACACGTCAACGCGAGCGCCTTATCGAGCAATTGCTCAACAAAGCTCGCTCAGATGTGCTTTCGAGTGAAGAAAAACAACACTTGCGTGAATTGTTTGAGCAACACAACAATGCACCAAGTACCGCCGAAACTGGCAATTAAGCTGCGATATACAGTATAATACGCATCTTTCTTGCCGTTCGGCCCAGACCTTTTCATGGATAGGGTGATATGTCCGCAAAAGTACAACAATCTCGTTTAAAAGAATTAATCGCCCTCGGCCGCGAGCAGGGATACCTGACTTACGCTGAGGTCAACGACCACCTACCTGAAGATATTTCTGATCCAGAACAGGTCGAAGATATTATTCGCATGATCAACGACATGGGAATTAATGTCTCTGAAGCTGCGCCGGATGCTGATGCCCTGCTCTTGGCAGGTGCTGACACTGACGAAGCTGCCGCTGAAGAAGCTGCAGCCGCTCTTGCTGCTGTTGAAACAGATATTGGTCGTACCACTGACCCTGTACGCATGTATATGCGTGAAATGGGTACTGTGGAGCTATTGACACGTGAAGGCGAAATTGAAATCGCTAAGCGTATCGAAGAAGGTATCCGTGAAGTCATGGGTGCCATTGCCCACTTCCCAGGTACTGTGACCGGTATTCTTGAGAGCTTTGACCGCGCTATCACTGATGGCACGCGCTTGACCGATATCTTCAACGGCTATATTGATGCCGATGATGAAATTACTGTGCAACCGACTCAAGCGGCTAAAGCTGCTGCTGCGGAAGCCAAAAAAGCAAAAGAAGAAAACGAAGACGAAGACGCTGAAGACGCCGAAGAGGAAGAGGAAGAAGAAGCCGGTGACGGCGGTCCTGACCCTGAAGTTGCTAAAGAGCGTTTTGGTGCAGTTGCTGAGCAACTGGCTAAAGCTGAAAAAATTCTGCTGAAACACAAACGTAATAGCAAACAAGCCGTTGCTGCTCTGCAAGAACTTGCAGAATTGTTTATGCCGATCAAATTGGTTCCTAAACAATACGATGCTCTGGTTATCCATGTACGTGATTCGCTACAGCGTTTACGTGCACAAGAACGTGCCATTATGCAATTGTGTGTACGTGATGCTCGCATGCCGCGCGCTGACTTCCTTAAACTCTTCCCAGGCAATGAAATTGACTTGGAATGGGCAGTTAAGCTGAGCGAAGGCAAAACACGTTACGCGGCAAACTTAGTTCCTTTGCTTGAAGAAATTCAGCGCAATCAGCAAATCTTGATCGATTTGGAAAAAGAAACCTCTTTAACCATTCTCGATATTAAAGATATCAACCGTCGCATGTCGATTGGTGAAGCAAAAGCTGGCCGTGCCAAAAAAGAAATGGTTGAAGCCAACTTGCGTCTGGTGATTTCGATTGCCAAGAAGTACACCAACCGTGGTTTACAGTTCCTCGACTTGATTCAGGAAGGTAATATCGGCTTGATGAAAGCGGTCGACAAGTTTGAATACCGTCGTGGTTATAAGTTCTCAACTTATGCTACTTGGTGGATTCGTCAGGCGATTACTCGCTCAATTGCTGACCAAGCACGCACCATTCGTATTCCTGTGCATATGATTGAGACCATAAATAAACTCAACCGTATCTCACGCCAAATGCTCCAAGAAATGGGTCGCGAGCCCACGCCTGAAGAGCTAGGTGAGCGCATGGAAATGTCGGAAGACCGCGTACGCAAAGTCTTAAAAATTGCCAAAGAGCCCATCTCCATGGAGACGCCTATTGGTGACGATGAAGACTCTCATCTGGGTGACTTTATTGAAGACGCCACCATGCAGTCGCCGATTGATATCGCTACTGTAGAGAGTCTAAAAGAGTCAACTCGTGATGTATTGGGTGGCCTGACAGAGCGTGAAGCTAAAGTTCTACGTATGCGTTTTGGTATTGATATGAATACTGACCATACGCTGGAAGAAGTCGGTAAACAGTTCGATGTAACGCGCGAGCGTATCCGTCAGATTGAAGCTAAGGCGCTGCGTAAACTGCGTCATCCATCACGAAGTGAGCACTTACGCTCCTTCCTTGATGAGTAAAACCAACAACCCCCGATAATTCGGGGGTTTTTGTTTGCGTCTTTGCTACACACAGGTATAATCACACGCTGCAACTGGGGCCCATAGCTCAGTTGGTTAGAGCAGGGGACTCATAATCCCTTGGTCCACGGTTCAAGTCCGTGTGGGCCCACCATCTTAAAAGCCACGCCCCACAAGGGGTCCCGGCTTGTAACGTTACTTCAAGTCTTAGCCTTAAAAACTGAAAAAACCTGACTTGGTGACGCATACGGTGACACATTTTCCAAGGGTTCAAATTCAAGCCAAGTAATACGCACAAAAAACCCGCTTCACCAATAATATGATGAGCGGGTTTTTTATTGGGTCATCGATCAATCTACACAGCAGGCTATAAAGCTAACATAAAGCCTGCTAGCGCCTCTTAGACCAACGATTTACCGTCCTTCTTAGCTTTGCGTATATCAAACACTAAAGCCGTGCACAACGTTATCAGCACCAAGCTGGATAGCACGGGCCAAATCAGTACATACACAGTCAATCCAAATATAGACATTTTAATACTCCTTAAGCTTGTGCTTCTTTATGAAATGCAATCACGCTCTTATCAATACTGTCGAAGTCAAAGTCTGGCGCTTTACTGCGTAAGGTCATCAACGTACAGATAATGGTACTGGCTCCATAAGCGGTTAATGAGCTTAACAACACCGTATATTCACGTAAAAAGCCAACCGTAAAGAAGACTAAGACCAGTGCGGCAATCATGCCCATCACTAAACCAGCCATACGGCCAAAGAAACCAAAGGTCATCAGGCCAATCACCACACCACCACCTACGGCCGCAAAAATCTCGAAGAATACCGCCACAGCACCTTCAATGGGCAACCAACTAAAGCGCACAATTAAGAACAATAAGAACGACACTGCAACCGATACGGTAAAGGCTGCGTTAGTGACACGGTTCCAATAAAGACTGGCAATCACAGGGAAAACAATCGAGCCCCATAGCGCACCGACAAAGATCAGCATGGATAAAATATCCAGCTTTAAGCTGGCGAAAACTACGCCCAATAGCGCAGCCACAACCATGGTAAAACGCCCAACCCAGAGCATTTTGTGTGGGTCAGGTTTGTTTTTAGCAATATGTTTACCGTAGACATCAGTCATTACAATCGCTGACAAGGCCGATAGGTCAGAGTCAGCGGTGGATGACAATGAACCAATCACCATGACAAACAGCATTGCCACCATAAAGGGTGGTAAGTAGGTAGCAGCCATTTGTGGGATCAAGTTATTTAAATCATTATCAATAGGCGTTACACCTGCTAACAATGCCAGCAAACCCAGCATTCCTAAACCAATTACAATCGAGCCGTAACCAATGGTTGCAGTAATAAAACTCGATTTAATCAGGTCTTCACGCACCGCAAATAAGCGCTGGGCAATGGTTTGGTTACCAATCGCATAAGCCAATACCGCAACAAAGAAAGGTGCGCCCTGCTCTAAAATAGCCGTAGTTGAAAAGAAGTCTTGCTGCTCTAGGGTTAGATTCGACATACCTGTTTCAAACAGGGTTGGGCCACCCAGCTGGAAGAAGATCATCGGGATAATAATCACTGCGGCTAAAATCATCGCCACCAGCTGAGCAAAGTCGGTAAAGACCGAGGCTCTAAAGCCCGACCACAGCGTATACGACAACACCCCTACCCCAGCGATTACCACACCTTGCACAAAGCTTAGCGGCGAGAGAATATCCACCAGCGCACCGGCTGCAGTAAAGTTAACCATTAAACTAATAATACTACCGACCACATTGGAGCCGGCTAAAACCATCTGACTGGAGCTGCCATGCCGCGCGTGCATAATCTCTGCCAGCGTATGCGCGTTAGGTGCTAATTTACGAAAGCGCCGACCAAAGGGGTAAATAAATAGAATCATCAGCGCACCCCAAAAACCATAGTGGATCGCACCTGATAAACCGTATTTATAACCTGAGCTGGCGGCTGCATAGAAAGATGCAGCCCAAATCCAAGTGGCAGTCATACTGGCTGCAGACATGCCATAACCGACAGAGCCATTGGCCGTCATATAACCATCAGCGTTTTCTTGTTTTTTGCCGATACGCAATGTTAAAAGAAAGGTCACGCCATAAAATCCCAGCAGGATTAATAGTGCGCTACTCGTTGTAAACTGAAACATTCTTACTCCTTATGCCGTGGCCATCACAAGCAGGACAGCGTTACAC
>DASRNZ010000159.1:0-7051 GCA_035647155.1 Thiopseudomonas sp. | reverse complement strand
TGAAACTCGCTAATGCTAGGAATCTGTAGTTCACGCTGCTCAGCCGCTTGCACAATAGCTTGGGCAATCGGGTGCTCGGACTGCTGTTCAACCGCAGCAATTAGAGCAAGCACGGGATCTTCTTGGTAAGTATCGGTCACTGTAAAGTCGGTCAACTGCGGCTGACCTTCGGTGAGGGTGCCGGTTTTATCCACCGCAATCACTTTGACATTTTTTAGATTTTGCAGCGCTTGGCCTTGGCGAAATAAAATACCCAGCTGCGCTGCACGTCCAGTTCCCACCATAATTGAGGTCGGTGTTGCCAAACCCATGGCGCAAGGGCAGGCAATAATTAATACGGCCACGGCATTCACTAAAGCCAAGCTGATCGCGGGTGCTGGTGCGAAAATAAGCCAAGCGATAAAGGTCAGCAGTGCGGCAACCATCACCGCCGGTACAAACCACAGGGTGATGCGATCCACTAAGCCTTGAATGGGTAACTTGCTGCCTTGGGCTTGCTCAACCAGACGAATAATATGTGCTAATACGGTATTAGCACCGACTTGCTGCACCTTAATCTGCAGGCTACCGGTTTGGTTGACTGTACCGCCAATCACTTGCGCATCTTGTGCTTTTTCCACCGGGATCGGCTCGCCAGTCAGCATGGATTCATCGACAAAGCTTTGTCCATCCACAACCACACCATCTAGGGCAATACGTTCGCCGGGGCGGATGTCTAAGATTTCACCCAAACGAATTTCTGCAACGGGCTTGTCTAAAACCTTACCATTGACTAAGACTCGTGCTTCATTGGGCTGCAGATTGATTAAGCGTTTAATGGCATCAGCGGCGCTGCCCTTGGCGCGTGCTTCCAAAAAGCGCCCCAGTAAAATTAAGGCAATAATCACTGCCGAGGCTTCAAAGTACACATTGACTGTTTCAGCCGGCAATATTTTTGGCACAAAGGTAGCAATCATCGAATAACTAAAGGCTGATAACGTACCCAGCGCCACCAGCGAGTTCATATCTGGAGCCAAACGGCGCAAGCCGTGCCAGCCCATGATTAAAATCTCACGACCAGGGCCAAACAACACCAGTGCTGCCAAAATCGCCTGCACATACCACAGATGCTGAGTCTCAAAGGTGCGCTGTAAAAAAGCATGAAAGGGTGCAATAAAGTGCGCGCCCATTTCTAAAATAAATAAGGGCGTGGCAAATAAGAACGCATATTTGAGCTGCTTTTTGAGATGGGTTTGCTCGGCAGCTTGACGGGTATTTAAATCATCGGCTTTGCGCTGATTATCAGCGAGTAAAGTCGATGGATAGTTATGCTCAGTCAGCCATTGGCTAATGGTTTCAGGTTCTTCACCGGCCAGTAGTTGCACATGGGCTTGCTTGGTCGCTAGATTGACCTGATAGCTGATGACAATCGGGCTTTGTGCCAGTGCTTTTTCAATGCGTCCCACACAGGAACTGCAGTTCATGCCGCTGACTGCGTAATCATAACCCTGCAAAGGCACTTGATAACCGCTGGACTCGACTGCTTCCACTAATAGAGTTAAAGCAACAGGCTCAGACAGTTTAACAATCACCTCGCTGGTGACCAAATTGACCGTGGCTTGGGTGATGCCAGGCACTTTAAGAAGGCCGCGTTCGACACGCCCTGCACACGACGCACAGGTCATACCTCGTACGGGGATTTGTATTGTCTGCAAGGTTGTCATAATCGTCACCTACTGATATTAAGGTCAGCTTGTACAATAAACCTTACCACGAGGTGAGGGTCAAGAAATGAACTATCACCCACCACATCTCACTGCCAAGTGCGACATGCGTAAATCATCCTACCAACACTGCTTAAACACAAAAAAGCCCAGCATCCGATCAACAGAAGCTGGGCTTGATATGACTGCGCTAGGATTATTTCTTCTTCGCGGGTGTTTCTTCGTGCTCGTCTTCGTAGCCCGTAATCATGGGCTTGATCATACTGAATACTGTTTTACCCATGGTCGCCATATAGACGTGAGCAATAACGAAAATCAGCATGGCAAAGGCGGCTGCCGTATGCACAGTAGCGACGTTATCAAGGGTTAACCAAGATAAACCTAAATCTGCCCATTGATTGTAGAACAGGTACATCAAACCTGAAATCCAAATCACTGGGGAAATCGCTAATTTAAAACCCAGGTAAGCTAAACGCTGCAGTGGGTTGTGCTTGGCTTGTGACGTTGCACGATAGGGGTGTTCAGCACCAGTAAAGGTGCCGATCAAGTAGTAATACGCCACCGCACCGAGCTTATCGGTGGTGGGGATATATTGTTTCCACTCGCCGGTTGTCAGGTGCCAAAATATCGCTAGCACCCATAAGCCCATCAGCGCATAGGCTGCAAATTCGTGAAAACGAGCAGCATCGCCAAAACCCAGCACGCTGTAGCTGCCGTGAATCTCAAAGCCAGTGAACATTAAAAAGAAGATCAAGCCAGCTTGGCACCAGTGCCAAAAGCGTTCAAAACGCTTATAAATCATTGTCCGTTTCATACGTTTTTTCTCCTACGGCTGGCAATAATACGTCCAGCGGCATGCGCTAAAGTACCCAGCAATGTGGCGAGAGCAATACCCCAACCAGCATAATCCAACCAGATATTTCTATCGCGACCGGGCATATAAAAATCAGTTAAGTCAGCAAGGCGACCATCGCGGGCGTGGCAGGAAGCACAGTCCAGTGCTTCAGATGCCGGAGCCACCATGTGCGTGATGGGCCAGTGCATTTGTGTTTCAATAAAGGAGAACTCACCACTGTAAGGCTGACCTGCGTAATCGGTACCAGCTTGTAAGGCTTTCGCCCAATCAAAGTTGGTCCACAGTGCTGTATCGTCGTCGGCGCTATAGACGTGACTGACTAGCAAGTTTTTATTGATTGGGTCGTAAGGCTGTTTGCCCTGCATGATCTTAAACGGCCAAATACGCGAGTCTGGATTGTTGTGACTGCCTTGGATTTGGTTGAGATCAATGGGTTGTTTGCTGTCGTCGATTTTATCTTCACGCAATGTATAGCGTGTTTGACCATCGAACCAACGGTAGGCAGGGACAACATTCTCGCCATGACGGAACTCACCTTTAGTACTTAAGTACTCAAGATTACCGTCTTTATCGCGAATCGTCATCGGCTTGCCGTCTTCATCCAGTTGGCCGGCCTTAGACCAGTCCCACCAGGTTTTAGTAGCGACACCGCCACGGGCAAACTCTGGAATATGACAGGTTTGGCAAGCCACTTGGTCAACGTGATCATTGAGCTTTTGCTGTTCGTGAGGAGCGTTACTGTGACATGACTCACAGGATGCACGCGTGTTGTCAGTATGGCCTGGCACGTCAATGCCCATAGTGTCACGGGCATTGGACAAGTAGCGACTACCAGTCACGCTGTGCGCGGACGTAGTGTGACAGTCAGCACAGGCGAAATTTGCACCGTCTTTCGACATATGCACATCAAGGCTGCGTGGCGCTGTGAGTAATGATGAGTCGAGGTCACCGTGCTTCACGCCATCACCACCACCGCCATAGAAGTGGCAGCTACCGCAGTTTTCACTGCTGGTGGAACCAATATTCTGTGCGATTTGTGCTAAATCAGTTTTGCGCTTCTCTAATGGTTTGAGTGGATCAACAAACTCATAGATAGGGTGGCCGGCACCTGTAGGTGATTTTTTATAACCGCCAGTGGTGTCGTGACAGATCAAACAGTCAACATTACTGCCATCTGCGGGTGGTGGCTGGCGCATATCATCCCAACCGTAACCTGTATGGCAACTGGTACAGAAAGGCTCATTAGATGCAGCCGAGCCGCAAAAGCTATTAATAACATGACGTTTACCCAGCATTTGCCCCGTTTCAGGATGCTCAAACTCCCACGTCCAGTGCGTGGTTTGTTGCAACTGATGTGATGCTTCAGTGTGGCATTCTAAGCAGGCTTTGGTGACTTCAGGCCCTGAAGTAAATGGTCCTTGTAGTTGTTTAAACTGGGTGTGATCAGCCGTTGAGGGGGCCGAGCGATCCAGTGCAGTTGCCGGCAAAGAGCCGAGCATAAGCAGCATGATCGCAATGATCATCTGCCCAAAAGATAGACGAGTAGGATACGTCTTCATAGTGCCTCCCTAGGCTTGTATACGGAACAGCAGGTGCTGTGCACTTGGCAATCCATGCATGGAAATAACCTGCAGTTTGGTGCGGTGCATATTTTTTACATACTAATTAGTATTGTATAAATTTGCATAACGAACAGAACCTACACTGACTCAGGTCAGGGTATTGCAGGCTTATGTGTTGATATATGTCTTTTACTTATTTTATTTTCGCCTGAGACATTATATCGCGCAGTATAGTTTTTATGAATCTTGCAGAGTATGCTTGAGTTATGCATCCAGCTTTGCTGTTTAATTTTCTCACGCAAGGCGTTGTATTTATGTATTGTTTTAGTCATACATAATACGTATTTTCGAAGTATACACCTGCACTTGGTGTGTATCACGCAGTTTGCTGCTTGCGTTAGGCAAGCCTTTAGCGAGGAATATGATGATGAGTCAGTTATCCAATCCAGTTGCAGATATCGCACCCGTTGCTGAACAAGAACGTGTCGTAGTGCTTTTGACCAGTGCATCGTTGCAAACTCAGGGTATGGCCATGGTGTTATCCCGTGCGATGCAAGAGCAGGGCGTGCAGTTAAGTATTTTATTGTGCGATAAAGCCGGTGATCTGGCGATTGATGGTTATCAAAGCCAGAGCGCATTAGCACCTAAAGGTATGAAGCCTGAAGGGTTATTGCAGCAGCTGATTGATGCCGGCGCAATGGTTGCCGTGTGTGCACTGTATTTGCCCAATAGTGTTTACCAAGAGCAGGATCTACGTAAAGGTGTCAGTGTTGCCCAACCAGCAAAAATGGCAGAAATGTTGCGTTGTAAAAACAGTAAAGTCATTAGTTTTTAATGCTCGAAAAGAGCTTGTTTTAGGCTGACTTTAGTGTGCACTGCATCGACTTTGTAGTTCAACCTATAGGTTAGCCCAATCCTTTAGGAGGTTTTATCGTATGCAATACACTCATTTTATGGACAAATACCCCGTTCATCACATTAATATCCTGAAATCTGCAATCAGCTGCACTTCTGTGGATGAGGTTCTGAGCTTTTTCCGCGAAAAAGTTGAAGCTGATCCGCGTGCAATTTTTATTGCTGAGTTTGATCATTATGCTCACACCAGCTCGCTGCCTGAAGGTGAAATCGCTGCCAATATCACAGCGGCTAAGCATTTGATTTTCTGCTTTGGTCTTAAACTGCCGAACCCCATTGCCATGGGACCACGCCCACGTTCGATTGGCGTGTGTGAAATGGATGACTGTTTTGCAGTGAGCTTTTTAGAAGCGCCAAACCCAATGATGCATCAGATTATGCTGGACTGGGTGGCTGATCTATCAGTTGCTAAAGAGAAAGCTTAATTCGTTACAGTGCACCCGCATTATTAAGCTGTGTGGGTGCATTGGCATTGTATGAATTGATACACCTCTACGCCCGCTCAGAGCCACTCTCCCAGCCCAGTTCCATCCGCTACTTGGCCGCTATAACGTCGTGCTTTAAGGCAAATATGGCTGTTGGATCAGTGCGCTTTATGCAGTGCGCCCCGCTTATTTATTGAGTACAGCGCCGAATCCCTCTGTTAAGTCAGTCCATAACAGGCGTTAAGGTACGTTTTAAATGTGCAGTAGATTCTCAAAATCTGCTCAAACTATGACCTGCGTCAATGTCTTTTATTTTCGATCAGATTCTTTGAAGCCCTTTTGAGTGCTGGCTTACAGCTGATACGCCTGCTTTTTTTTTGATTTTTCCAAATCTGAACAATTGTCAACTGCTCTTCACAGCTCCTTATAACCTTTGTACCCTCTAGCCAAATTTTAAGGTCTAAGCATCGCGCTTGGGCCTACGCAGATATTATTAGAGTTTGAGGTTCAGTAGATGAATAAAGTATTTCGAGTGATTTGGAGTGAGGCTCATGGAGCGTGGGTGGCAGTGTCGGAAATGACAAAAAGCCACAGCAAACGCAGTCGCAAGAGTGCTTTAGCCTTAGCGCTAACAGCGGGTAGCTTGATGACCATATCAGGTACTGCTGCTGCAACAGGGGCATTTGTTCCTGCGGGCGAGGCCAGTATTGCGATTACCTCGGGCACATGTACCCTAGACACCGCGGCTGATGGTGAAAACAGTGTAAGCATTGGTTGTGGAGCAGGTGCAGGTGCTGCAGGCAAGTATCCGGGTAGTAAAGCTGATTCCGACACCAGTATTGGTTATCAAGCTGGTATCGGCGTTAAAGGTAAGGAGAATACTGCCATTGGTTCTAATGCCGGTGAAAGCGTTGAAGGGGATGAGAACACTGCATTTGGTGTGTCTGCTGGTAAATTGGTTACAGGTAGCAAAAACGTAAGCTTAGGCTTTAACTCGGGTTTTAAGCTAAACGGGAATAGCAACATTTCTGCGGGCGATGCTTCGGGTGGTAGCATCCATGGTGATAACAACGTGATGTTAGGCACCGCAGCGAAAGTGAAGGGTAGCGCCGCCGATAATCGCATCAGTGATACGGTGTTGATTGGTACTAAAGCATCTGCCAGCAGCAGTGATAACGTAGCGATTGGTAAAGATACTCAAGCCACGCATGCTAACTCGGTGGCCTTGGGTCATGCGTCGGTGACTAGCGAAGCAAAAGCAATTACCGAAGGCAGTATTGTGGACTCGGCAGGCACTACACATACTTATAGCGGTTTTGCTGGTGTGGGTAGTCAGGCAAATGGCGCAGTCAGTGTGGGTGCGCTCGGTGCCGAACGCCAGATTGTTAACGTAGCAGCGGGCGCGATTACCAGCAGCAGTACCGATGCGGTCAACGGTAGCCAGTTGTATGGCGTGGCTAAAGGCCTGAATGACCAAATCAACAACCTTGATCTTGGCGGCGGCTGGGTACTGGGTAGTAAGGCTGCTGATGGTACAACAGACCAAGACCTCACTATTGCTACTGGTAAAAAAGTAGACTTTAACGCTGG
>DASRNZ010000158.1:0-5245 GCA_035647155.1 Thiopseudomonas sp. | reverse complement strand
TGAGGCTGTCAAAAAAAGCGCATCAGTACAAAAATACACACAGACCTTTTTACCCCGCCACTCGAACCCCGTACACTGAGCACTCGAACACTTTGAGTACGTACGATTCCCTGTGGATACTTTAATTTACGAAGCCCTCGGCATTGGCTTATTACTGGGCACTCTCTTAGGCCTCACCGGTGCAGGTGGCTCATTGGTCGCTTTACCGCTACTGCTCAGCCTGCACCTGCCCCTACGTGATGCTGTGGGCGTCAGCTTAGGCGCTGTGGGTCTATCGGCCTTAATTGGTGCGATCGGGCGCTGGCGATCCGGTGATGTTCATCTTGTGCCTGTGGCTTTACTGACGATCAGTGGTTTACCCGGCAGTTGGATGGGGCAACAACTGGGGCAGTTAGTCAGTGAATTTTGGTTAGTGCTGGGTTTTTGTGTCTTGGTATTGTGGTCGGCCTGGCGTATGTGGAATAACGCCAAACTACCCGAACAATCAGAAAAAAAGCAGCTCAATCGCGGCATGCTGGTCTTTATTGGTTTATTAGTCGGTGTGCTATCCGGACTGATGGGCGTCGGCGGCGGCTTTTTAATTGTGCCTGCGCTACTGCTATTCAGCCCCTTGTCGATGCTCGCAGCAACCGCCACCTCAATGGCAGTGATTGCTCTGGTATCTGGCGCGGGCTTTTTAATGTATTTCAGCGCAGCACAACCACCACTGCAGTTATTACTGGGCTTAAGCATGGGCGGCGCTTGCGGTGTGCTGGTCGGCAATAAACTGGCAACACGTCTTGGCGGTCCCATGCTGCAACGTATTTTTGCGATTATGCTGCTATCAGTTAGTTTATCCTTGGCTGCACAAAAGCTCTTGAATGCGCCGATGTGAGACGCGTTATTGCCATCAGTTCTATTGATTAAGCACGCTGCTGCAAACAAATCTCAACGCGCAAGCCACCCAAAGGACTGTCCAGCAACTGCACAGTCCCATGCAATGCCTCAACGATATCACCCACAATACCTAAGCCCAGTCCGTGACCTGCACTGTGCTCATCTAAACGCGAGCCGCGCCGCTGCACTTGCTCGCGCTGACTTTCTTCAATACCTGGGCCATCATCATCAACACGCACATAATACGCGGTCCCCTGCTGCTCAATACTCAGCCCTACTCGACTGTCCGCCCATTTACAGGCGTTATCCAGCAGATTGCCCAGCATCTCTAACAGATCGTCACGATCGTATGGCAAGCGCAGCTCAGGCGCTGCCTGCCACTGTAAGGTTAAAATATCGCCATGCAGACGATTCATCAGCTGAAATAAACCCGGTAACTCCTGCGCACAGACAAAAAACGCACCGGGTAAGGCATCGCCTGATAAACGTGCACGGGTTAATTCGCGGGCAATGCGTTGCTCAATATGTTCCAGCTGCTCTCTAATCGCCGCAGACAGCTCAGGTTGACACTGCAATTCATCACGGTGCAATAAGCTCATTAACACTGCCAGCGGTGTTTTCAGCGCATGACCTAAATTACCCAAACCTTTACGTGAGCGCTGCAACGTCTCTTCAGTATGCTGCAATAAGCGATTCACCTGCTGCACTAAAGGCTGCAGTTCAATGGGTATATCCTGTTCTAACTGACTGCGTTGCCCCAACTGTAACTGCTCAATTTGTATCCGCGCATGCTCCAATGGCTGTAACGCTCGGCGCACTAACAGCCGCTGCAGTAACAAAGTCAGCAACAACGCCAACACCCCTAAGCCAATACCAATCAGTTGTGCACGCTGAAAGCTGACCAAGACGGGACTGTAATCATGCGCCACAGTCACTTTGATATCGGTTTTATAACGTCGATATTCAGCCTGATAGATCAATAACTGCTGCTGCTCAGGCCCGGCTATCAGCTCATTAGAAAAACCTCGAAGCTCAGGCACGGGCAATGAAAAATCCCACAAAGAGCGTGAGCGCCAGCGCTGCTGATCAAACTCAATGACAAAATATTCACCCGAGAACGGCTTTAAAAATACCGCGTCGTGCTTATGACTATTTAACTCGATACCCTGAGGGCCTTTCACCAATGCCGCCAATAAACTTTCCGCTTGAGCTTGTAAGTTATCCTGCATATGTTGACGCAAACCGCGATCGACAACCCACAAACCTGCTTGGGACAGCAATAGAAGCATGACAATTAATAACAGAGCCAAACTGAAAGTCAGTTGCCGCTGAATCGACCCTTTCACGCCTGCGCTCCGTCACCCGTAAAGCAATAGCCTTGACCGCGCCGTGTTTCGATCACTGCGCGCCCCAGCTTGCGGCGCAAATGATTGACATGCACCTCTAGCACATTGGAGTCACGTTCAGTTTCACCATCATATAAGTGTTCTGCTAAATGCCTTTTGGATAACACCTGACCTGAATGCATCATAAAATAACGCAGCAAACGAAACTCTGCTCCGGTCAGCTCAATATCTTGCCCTTGGCTATGCACCCGCTGCCGCGCTTCATCTAAGCGTAATCCCGCAGCACTGAGATGGTTTTGATTAGCAAAGCCATGACTGCGGCGCAATAAGCCCTGCACTCTTAAATACAGCTCTTCTTGGTGAAAAGGTTTGGTTAAATAGTCATCCGCACCGGCTTTTAAGCCATCAATGCGCTCACTCCAGGTACTGCGTGCCGTTAAGATCAGCACCGGTGTAGTGATGGCCGCAGCACGCCACTGCGCCAAGACCTCTAAACCCGGCAAGCCCGGTAGGCCTAAATCTAAAATAATCAAATCATAAGGCTCGACCGCACCTTGATAAGCGGCGTCACGGCCATCCGTCAGCCAGTCCACAACATAGCCCAATTGCTGTAAGCCCGCGCAGAGCTCATCAGCCAGTGCCACATTGTCCTCAACCAACAATAAGCGCATCAGTCATCCTCTTCATCTTTTAACAACTCTCCGGTGCTGGCATCAAACTTAAGCTCGCGCACTTGGCCGTGCACGGTCAAGAGTTCAATTTCATAAATATAACGGCCCCGTTTTTTTTCCAATTCCAGCTCCAATAAGCGCGCTTGAGGATGACGCTCTAAAGCCTGCTTAATAAATATTTGCGATGAAAGAATCGTACCTTTACGCTGCAGCTTCAGCGCTTTATCATGCCCTAAATCGTGTGCCAGAGCCGTGTTAGCACACACTAAATAAAGCAAGATAAAGCCAGTCATTAGAGCTCTTTTAAGCATCAGTCATCCTGTTTATTTTTTAAGATCTCAGCGCTGGTCGCATCCATTTCTACTTCCCACTTCTGACCTTTTTCATCGCGCAGATCGACTTGATAGATATAGCGGCCATAGGATTCTTCCAGCTCGGTATCTAAGATAGTTGCATTGGGGTATTGAGCTAAGGCTGCTTGATCCAGCTTATCAAAGGCTAAAATAGTTCCAGACACACTCAGCTCAACTATTTTGGCTGGACTGACATCTTTAGCTTGAGCCAGACCTGCGCCCATCACTAAAGCCGCTGATACACATAATGCAGTCAATGTTTTCATGATCATTTCCTTGTTTAAAGTGGTTCAACACAACCTGATTGTGTGTCGACACTGCATAGATTACAGTCGCCACCTTAATTGAAACTTAAAAGCACACCCGTAAGATGATTATCCAGCACGCTTATGCACACCCGCTGTATGGCATTCCTGCTAAGCTGCACTTATTGCAATCCATACTATGGCTGGTTTTAAAACCACCGGCAAAACTCAACACATGAACTGCACATAAAAACCATTGATCCCAGATTTAGTACAGGGACCTCGTTATGAAGCCTGCAGCAACGGCTAACAATACATCGACTCATAAGCAACAGCCTACAGCCTCCAAACCATTCCGGCTTGGCTCCATAGTGCGCATGGCCTTATTACTGTTTTTACTACTGATTGCCGCCGTTTTAACTCTGCCGCACGCATTACCTTGGCTACTGCAACAACAAGGTATCGATTTTGATTGGCACAATCCGCAATGGCATCACGATGGTTTTAGCGTCTCAAATCTCGAACTGACGCTCGCCAATGCGGATGCACAGCCCCAGCAGATACGCATGGATAATCTGCGTGTTTATTGGGCATGGCAAGCCTTTCCAATCCAGCGTCTACAGGTAAGTCGTCTACAAGCACACTGGCCTCTAGCCAACGATGCCAGTCCAACAGAAAAGCAGTCGCTTGCGCTACCTCAAGCCTTACTTAAATGGCTACCACAGCAGATTGAAGTTGCCGAGATTGATGCGGATGTAGCTGGGCTAGGCCATGTACAAGGCTCGTTTAATGTACAGGCCAGCGCTCAAGGCGTGCTCTGGCAACCCTCTTTTATTGAAAGCGCACTCAGCTTAAAAGAATTACAAGGCAGCTGGCTGGAGAGCATTCCAGAAGAATTTCGTCCCACGCAATTAAGCGCACAGATCACCACCCACCCCGACCATCGAGATAACCAAGAGGGGCAGCAACTGCTGACGATCGACCTGCACAGCGATGGCCCAATGCGCCTGCAACTCAATGGCTTACTCGACTTACAACAAACTCCCAACTGGCAAGGCACGCTCACAAACACACAACTTTTGCTGCAACTGGATCAATATTCACACCCCGAACTGCAGGCGGAACAGTTACAGATTCGCGCTGACTTAAACGCGCAGGCCGATAGCGAAAACTTTTCTGCCACTCTAGGCGAGCATGCCAGCATTGAGGCACATAACGTCCAACTCAATGAGTTCGGCGATGCACAACGTATTCTTTTAGATCTGGCTGGACTCACTCTTCAAGGCTCAAGCGCCAAGCCACTGCAGGCTCAAGTCTCCAGTCCATTCAGCATACAGCTAGAAGGACTTAACTTTGAGCCATTGCACAAGCAAGACTGGCAGATCACTGGTCTACTCAAGGGTCAATTGCCTGAACTGGAAATCAGCACCCAACTCAGCAACCAACAGGGCCTCAGCCTGAGCAGCCAAGCACGTCTGCAAGACGACTCAGCACAAGGCTATATCACCTTAGATGAAATCTCATTTGCCGCCGGCAATCCGCTGGAAAGCACTTTTAAAGACTGGCCTGAACACGCATCCCTATCCAGTGGACAACTGAGTAGTCAAATCGATTTTAATGCGCCTTCTGCTGGAGCGATTCAACTTGCACTCAAGCTCAAGGCCAACGCACTCAATGGCGCAATGGATAACAGCCGCTTCAGCAACCTTGATGTGGACTTCAGCAGCCAACTGGAGCTGCTGCCCACAAGTAAT
>DASRNZ010000157.1:0-5510 GCA_035647155.1 Thiopseudomonas sp. | reverse complement strand
CGAAATGCTCTTCAAACGAATAGTCTGCAAACTCAAGACACTCTTTTGGGCCATTGGACCACAAATAACGGTACATACTGCCATGGACAGGTTCACCGTTTCTGTCTAACCCTGTGCGCCATGTGTAATTCCACATGCCGCCAATATCATTTTGTTTCTCGTAGCAGATGATTTCTGGCAGATTTTTAACGCCTGCTAAACGCGCGGCTTCAAAGGCACGCAATTGAGCTAAACCACTTGGACCTGCGCCTAAAATAGCAATTTTTGTATTAGTCAAAAACATACTCCAAAAGATATACACAGGAAGTATTATAGCATTTTCTGACAATAACCATTTTTATGTAGGGGTAATGTCTAATTTATACTCAGTCAAACAGCTGTTTGCTTCACCACGTGCGGCCATAAATATAAAGCGCACTGAGCATTTAATCTTCAATGTAGCGCAGCTTGACAGGGCTCGAATGCATAACTTTCTGTCAGCTGCAAATCAGCTTGGCTGATGTGTTGCACAGGCACGGGGTTGGGCCTAGCAAAATAATACCCTTGCAAATAATCCACACCCATTTCCTGCAGAGCTTCAAACTCGTGCTGGGTTTCAATGCCTTCAGCAATAACCTGGCTATTTACTGAACGTGCAATATTCAGCATAGAACGCACAAATTCACGCTTAACCCTGTCATCTTCGACTCCACTAATAAAGTGTCGATCGATTTTGACAAACTCAGGTTGCACCTCCAACCAAAGTCTTAAACTCGAGTAACCGGCACCCAAATCATCCAAAGCAATGGAAAACCCCTCGCATTGGTAATGCTGAACCGCGCGGCGCATCAGTGCATAGTCATGGGTGGGCGAGTGTTCTGTAATTTCAATGACCACCTGTTCTGGGCTGATGCCAAAAGCGTTGACCAACTCAAGGGTTAACCCCTTTTGGTGATCAGGCTGCAACAGTGTTTCTGGTGAGATATTAAGAAACAACTTGCCCGGTAGCTGCTGCTGGGTAAATTGCTCAATGGCCTTGGTGCGACAAATACTCTCTAAGGCAAAAAGCTTGTGCTGCCGCTTTGCTTGCTCAAACAATTTGATAGGACTGAACAACACAGTGTCCGTTAGGCCACGGCTTAAGGCTTCATACGCATAAATCGACTGCCCATCAGCAGTCATAATGGGCTAAAAATACGTACTAATCATTTTCCCATCAATAATGTCCAGCAACACGCTTTGTTTATTCATTTATCGCACTATCCTGCTTTAGCGTTCAGTATGCCAACGGCTGCAGAAAACAACTCTTTACTCGCAGCTTTTTTAAAAACCCAAGACAATGACTCCGAAAAGAACTCTTCGCAGTCCTGAAACGACAAAAACGCATAAAACATTCTGCCTGCGTGCTGTGATTACAGCAGCTGTTTATGACAACTTAGTGACTTGACATCCTCATCCGCGCAAAACTGATAAATTAGCTTGCCGGCGGCCGAGATGGGTACGAATGTGTACGCCGGTTCCCGCAACCCTCTCTACACTGTACTGCTTCTCTAAACCTTGCCGCACTTACTTATGCTGAAAATTTTTGTTGCAAGCTTAATGCTGAAAAGAAACACCGCAAGCCCCGCTGCAGCTACTATACAGCGGAGCTCTCTATAGCACGCCTGCGACTAAGCCGGCTTGCGCATCACCCCAAGGGCAATAATCGCTAGCGCTAGAACGGCGGCAATACCCAGCGCCCAATCCGGCGCAAAATAGGTGTGATAAACATCCCAGCCTATCATTCTGAGGCCGTCAGAGAAGCGTGACGGTGAGCCCAGTAGATAGCCTCCCAGCGTACCGGTGGTTGCTAATAGTACGCCACTGAGTACGGACATAATCAGCAACGGCCAACGACCACCCTGCTTCCACAGAGTCGGTCCGCCACGTAAACGTAGCACTGTCACCACACTCCAAGCAGCCAGCATCCATGCGGCCATTAATAACTTATTGCGTCCCATGGGTGAACTGGTGACGGCTTCGCTGGGCCAAATCAGTAACCCCGTTACAAAAGCGGCAAGACCGCCGGCAACGCCAAGCACTAGCAGCAAAGGCAAAGCCCTTTCAATTCGACGGACCGCCGCAGTGTTAATAAAGAAACGCGCGAGAATAATCAACAGCGCCACGGACAGCAGCGCAATTGGAAAATGCGCCATCATATGATGAATAGGAGCCATTTTATTTTCCTTATTCTTTGTTGCTCTGGGTGCCGCGCAGCAACGCGAAACCGATCGCAAAAAATAATAACAAGCCAACTAACAAGGTCAGCCGCCACTGTTTAAGAATCTCCTGTGCATATTCAACCTCTACCCCGTAATGCGCTAATTGATCAGGGCTGTGATAGCTTTTCACTGGAATACCTTGGGCGATCCGCTCAGCGCCAGCATGTGCTGTGCTGATTAGCAAAGGCCAACTAACCTGACCTGGATAAAATAACGTCACTTCATGCCAGGCATGCTGCCACTCCGGCACCTCTCCTGAAATGCGCTCAGCCTGCAGCTCCGCCTCACGCCCTAAACCTAAGGTGATCGGCAAGGACACATAGTGCCAACGTCGCCCAGTGGCGTTACGGTGCATGGCTACGGCAATATCGTAGCTGCCACCCTCATGAAAGGCCTTATCATCCAGCGGATTACCTGTGTCCAAAGCACGCGACATGCTCACGGTCCAATAGCCATTTTCCCAATGTTTGGTCGCTGTTATATCACCCCGCGATCCACTGGGATCCCGTAGAACACGGCGCGGCAAGGTATCACCCTCTTGCCATGCGTGGTTAGCATCAAAGGGCAGCATGGTGTCAGCATGCAAGTGGTGGATTAAATCCAGCGAAAAGCTACCGGTCAACACATCATCCCAGCGCATCGAGGCGTAGCCTGCTTTGGCCGGATCAAACATAAACTTAGGCTGTTTTTTATCACTGTCCCAGTTGGTCGACCACGCACTGCTTCCTTCGTCACCGTCACGACTTTCAGCAACCACTTGGTCATCGGCAACGCCAATTGGGCCGCCACGGTTACTGCGCCAATGCCAAAGATCAAGGAAGTAGCCTGCTTTACGTAACTGTGCCAAACGTTCTTCAGGTTGCACCGCACCCCAGTCAGCGGGATCAGTGCGGGTGGCGGGCAAATACTTGGTGGCGGCATCTTGGCCGCGTATTTTGCCAAAGTAAGGGTGTGCTTCGACCTCTTCTGTAGTCAGGCCGTCGCTGAAGCCATCCAGACGGTTACCAACGGTGATATAACCACCATAGCGCCCAAACTCTGGAACACTGCCATCGTCCACCAGCATGGCCACACGGTCTTCGTGCAGGCCATAAGGTTCAGGGCCCGCCTCACCACTGCCGTAGCGCACCCACTCGCCATTCTCGAAACGCAACGCATCATGAATCACATGGGGTCGCTCGGCAGGCCAACGGTACTGGAAATGGATCATGGTTTCGTTGTAAGCAGCGCGCATCTGCAGTGGAACTGTGAGCTCTTCAGGTACCGATATGTGCCGCTGTGCATCGGGTAACAACACCCCCTGCCGATTACTGGCCCATAACAGACCAAAAGCGATAACAAACAACCCCAACGCTAGAGGCCGCCGCATATGGATATTGCGCATAAGTAGTCTCCTTGTATTTTAGTTTTTTTATATTTGCGAAACCGTCGGGGGTTTAGCCCTTCACTCCTTCTTCTTAATGCGCTTCCCCTGCTGCATTCGCTTTAACCCTTTATTATTAATCAGTGTGTATGCTTAGACCCTGCCAAGCTTAAGCATAAATGTCCAACTTAAGCCTATAGACTTAAGGTATAGCCTATGTTTCAAAAGCAAAATCAGTTGACACTTGTATGGCTATAAAACCATCCAACAAACCACAGCTAATTGATATTTGTTAATTGCTTTCTGTTAATCATGACTTACCAATACTAATAACAACGATTTAGATTTGTATTGCTGTCAGGCAACAATTATCCCAACGCCCAGATATTGAGCGCCAAGTAACACAATGTGCTTTTGAGGTGATCCATGAATTGCTTTCCAGAAAACTTGCAAGAGTGATCAACCACAACTCAGCGAAACCACCCGAAACCACCTAAGCTCACTGCACTGCTTTGCGTCTGGGTTAGCCTGCCGCTAAGAACGCTTGCTTTAAAATACGCTGATGAACTGAACGGCCGGGCAGCCCTGCGCCATTAAAACACGCACAGTTAATGCACTGGTTAAAACTAACGCAATGAATTAATCAAGTGTTCCCCTAATACAATCACTATGCTGCTAGCGGCCAGTCAAAATGACTTATATCAAGCTTTTATTAAACTGCTGTTAAACATTAAATTTTTGTAAGCCACATAAGGGTTTCGACTTAATTAGATATCTTACTCTTTATTGACTTACATCAATGAAATTTAACTTAAATCAGCAGCCATAAGTCCATAAAAAACCACACACCTCAAAAAGTAATGAAAACATACTGAGTCACCACTTGGCTTATCACTTACTATGAGTGCCGCTTGTGTCAATTAAGGAACCAGCATAGGCTCTAATTAATGCTTTATGGGGTTAACACTTTTACCTGCTTTGCTTTACGGAGTTTGCGATGACACTTCCCAGTTTTTTTAATGATGCACCTACCATTCGCCTGCACGACCCCCTTGCTGAGCTATTGGGCTCTGCAAAAGACGGGGTTATTGAGTACTGCTATGCAGATGCAGTGCGTTTGGCGGGACACTCTTGTCCTACCGTGGCAGGGGCTTATCTGACCGCACGGATTGCCCTCAAAGAACTCTACCCAGATGATGAACTGCCTGAGCGTGGCAATATCGCGGTACACATGCCAACAGCAGAAACTGCAGGCACCACGGGTGTGGTCGCGCAAGTCTTAACACTCATCACCGGTGCAGCCGCGCAGGGTGGCTTTAAAGGTATTGGTGAGCGTTTTAATCGCCAAGGTTTGCTGAGCTTTGCAACAGAAAACGACGAGAATGACGGCACAGTACGCTTTGAGCGATTGGATACCGGTGCTGCGGTGGGGGTGTTCTTTGACGCCCATAAAGTGCCCGCCGATATTTCCCAGCGCGAACGTATGCAGGCGGTTATCCAAAATAAAGAGACAGCCGAGCAGCAACTTGAGTTTGCCAAGCACTGGCAAGCCCGAGTAAAACGCATCTTACTGGAGCATGCCGATGACCCAGAGCTGATTCGTGTTGTTCCGCTAGGTAATTAAACAGACTTAACTCTTCACTAAAGTGGCTGAACCTTGCCAGCTTTGCGCTGGATGCTGACTATCCTATGCGCTACCTAGTGCACAACAACCTCAATTTAAAGCACAAACTGCGCACGGCGTTCAGAATTAGAGATTAATACGGGCTTTCATCAAACTGTCATCAAGCCTGCTTAGTATGCAGTCATCGGATCGCCCAAGCGTCCGTGCTGATGCACATGCATTAGTTCAGCTTGATGAATAAAATCGGAGATAGGTATGACCTCGAAAATGAAAGCACTGGTTG
>DASRNZ010000156.1:0-3549 GCA_035647155.1 Thiopseudomonas sp. | reverse complement strand
CCCAGCTCTTGCGCCACGGCCATTGCCTGTGCAGCAAAGGCTTCGTTGGACTCAATCACGTCCATATCAGCAATGCTTAACCCCGCTTGCGCTAACGCCTTAGGCACTGCGGCAACTGGGCCCAAGCCCATAAATTTCGGATCCACTCCAGCAAAAGCATTCGCCACTAGGCGTCCACGTACCTTTAAGCCCAGTTCAGCGGCAGTTTTCTCATCTGCCAACAGCAACGAAGCAGCGCCATCATTAATACCGGAAGCATTGCCTGCGGTGACTAAACCATCTTTCTTAAAGGCTGGTTTGAGCTTGGCTAAATCCTCTAACGATACGTGCTCGCGCACATGCTCATCGGTGGCAAACTGCACTTCTTCACGGCCTTTACGCACCGCAACGGGCACAATTTGCTCAACAAAACGACCTTCTGCCGTAGCTGCAGCCGCTTTTTGATGGCTGGCTAACGAGAACTCGTCCAACTGCTCACGGGTAAAGCCATATTTTTCTGCAATATTTTCTGCAGTAATCCCCATATGTCCAGTACCAAAAGGGTCGCTTAAAGTCCCTAAGGTTAAATCTTGCACCGTACTATGCCCCATGCGTAAACCTGAGCGCACCTTAGGCAACAAATAGCCGCCTTGGCTCATGGACTCAGCACCACCGGCCAGTGCCAGCTTACTGTCACCACTTTCAATCATTTGCGCCGCAGAAATAATCGCTTGCAGCCCTGAGCCGCATAAGCGACTGACATTAAAAGCCGCCGAGCTTTCATCTAAGCCTGAATTGAGCGCAATATGCCGCGCTAGGTAAGAGTCTTGCGCGGCTGTAGGAATAATATGCCCATAAACTGCATGATCAATCTGCTTGGCATCAACACCGCTGCGTTTAATTACTTCTTGTGCTGTGGCAGTCCCCATTTGCTCTGGCGTTAAGCCAGATAAACTACCAGCAAAACCGCCAATGGCAGTACGTACACCGTCAACAATCACCACCGAATTAAATTTCATGCGTAATCCTTATAATGAGTTATTTACCAAGCATTGAGCGAGCAATCACTTCTTTCATAATTTCCGAAGTACCAGCGTAAATTGTCTGCACCCGCGCATCGACATAAAAACGTGAAATTGGATATTCCAAAGTGTACCCATAGCCACCAAACAGCTGCAAACACTCATCAATGGTTTTGCACTGCATTTCAGTTAACTGCAGTTTAAGCACCGCAGCATCGGTGCTGGTCATGCGCTGCTGGCGATACAAGCTCACGCAATGATTAAAATAAGCACGCGCCATATCAATTTGCGCGCGCACCTCGGCCAACTTAAAGCGGGTATTTTGAAAGCTAGCAATGGTTTGGCCAAATGCTGTGCGCTGTTTGACATAGTCGAGGGTCAGCGCCAATGCGCCTTCCATGGCACCGAGTGCTTGTGCGCCAACACCGAGTCGCTCGCGGGGTAATTCCTGCATCAAATAGGCAAAGCCTGCGCCTTCCTCGCCCAACAACGCATCAGCAGGCAGCACCATATCTTGGAAAAACAGCTCTGCGGTATCACTGGCATGCTGACCAATTTTTTGAATGGGTTTACCGCGCGAAAAGCCCGGCAAAGCGCTATCCACTAAAAACAGCGACATCCCTTTGGCGCCAGCCGCAGGATCAGTTTTAGCGCAGACAATCACCATATCGGCGATCATGCCATTGGTAATAAAGATCTTTGAACCATTCAGTTGCCAGCCATCAGCAACGCGTACGGCGCGGGTTTTTATATTGGCTAAATCACTGCCCGCACCCGGCTCAGTCATGGCTATGGCGCTCATCACTTCACCTGTAGCCATGCGTGGTAACCACTGTTGCTTTTGCGCTGCGCTGGCCAGATGCTCGACATAAGGAATAACAATATTGGCATGGATGTTATAGGCGCTGGCCAAGCCACCAAAACCTCGACGGGAGATTTCTTCAAGCACCAACTGAGTGATGCCAAAGTCGGCACCCGTGCCGCCATAGTCTTCGGCTAGATCGATGGCAAGCATGCCTGCCTCACCTAACTTCAACCAAAAACCTCGTGGTATTTGCCCTGCGGCTTCCCAAGCGTCGTAGTATGGATCCGCTTCTTGCGCTAAAAAGCGGGAAATCATTTCGTAGAATAACTGGGTGTTCTCATCGTGCTCGGTCATGCCTGAAGCTCCTCACGCAATACACGCTTTAAAATTTTCCCAGCTGTACTCTTTGGTAACGCTGTATTAAAAACAACTTTTTTAGGGAGTTTAAAGCTGGCCAGATGTGGACGTGCGTGCTCAAGCAAGTCTTCCTCAGTAATTGTCACGCCCTCTCTTAAGATGACCACGGCGGTAATGGCCTCTATCCATTTAACATCCGGCATACCAACCACTGCCACTTCAGACACTGCTGAATGAGTAAAGAGCACTTCTTCAATTTCGCGACTGGCTACCATAATGCCACCCGAGTTAATCACGTCTTTCATCCGATCAATGATGTAAAGATAGCCTTCCTCATCAAAGTAACCCACATCACCCGAATGGAACCAACCTCCCGTAAAAGCCTCTTTGGTCATCTCCGGCTGCTGCCAATAACCACTGAGCAACTGCGGCGATCGGTGCACAATTTCACCCTGCTCCCCTACTGGCAAGTCATTCATCTGTTCATCGACAATGCGCGTTTCTACAGTCAAAATTGGCTTGCCCGCTGATGCTGGACGATGCTCGTGATCTTCGGGGCGCAACACTGTAGCCAAGGGTGCTATCTCACTTTGTCCATAGCAGTTATAAAGCCCTACGCCTGGTAAACGCCGCTGCAGCTCTTTTAATACTGGCACGGGCATAATGGATGCACCGTAATAAGCTTTTTGCAAGCTACCTAGGTTACGCTTGTCAAAATCCGGATGCCGCAACAGTCCAATCCAAAACGTCGGTGGTGCAAAAAAGGACACAATCTGTTCTTGCTCAATCCATTGCAAACACTGATCAGCGACAGGCCCTTCCAGCAAGCGAATACTGGCACCCATGAGTAATGCAGGCATTAAAAACACATGCATTTGTGCGGAGTGATACAAAGGCAGGGCCGCCAACATCGGCTCATGAGGTTTAATATCCAGCTCAACCATACAAGCAAAGTACTCCGCCAAAAATGCTTGATGAGTCATCATTGCTGCTTTAGGAGCTGCTGTTGTCCCCGCAGTGTATAAAAACTGAGCTAAATCATCGCCTTGCACTGTAACGCATGGCGCAGTGGCAGGCGCATCCGAGTAGGCAACCTGCAAAATATCCAGTTCAGTATCGCTACCACTATGGAAGTGTCCGCGTATTGCAACGCTCGTGCCCGACACCGCCTTATCAGCCGTTGCAGCTAAACTGATATCCTCTATCAAAGCGCGCGCACCCGACTGCTCAATGACATAGCGCAACTCTTGCGCATTGAGCGCAAAGTTTGCCGGTACATGCACAAGCCCTGCACGCAAAGTCGCCAGCCAAGTTAAAACATAAGCATCTGAATTCTTTCCGTAAGCAACAACTCGATCGCCTTTCTTTAATCCTAGTAGTACAAAC
>DASRNZ010000155.1:0-14594 GCA_035647155.1 Thiopseudomonas sp. | reverse complement strand
GATAAATCGCCACTGTTTTTAATACGCTTGAGTTGCGCCAGCATCATTTCTTGCTGGTGTAAGTCAAAGCGCTGCCAGCGGGTTAAGGGCGAAAGCATACGCGCGGCCATTTGTGGATTTAAGGCGTCGAGCTGAATCACCTTGTCGGCCAAGAATGCGTAACCGGAACCATCCTGTGCATGGAAGCCGGGAGTGTTTTGCGCACTAAAGGCACCCACCACAGCTCGCACTTTATTGGGGTTCTTGATGCTAAAGGCTGGGTGATTCAATAATTGCTCAACACGTTCTAAACCGCCTGGCAATGTTGCAGCGGCCTGCACGCTAAACCACTGATCCATCACAATGGAATCATCAGCAAAGCGCTCTGCAAAGCTTTCTAGGGCTTGTGCTGCTTCATCGGCAAAGGGTGAGTTCACCAAACAGGCTAACGCGGCTAAGCGCTCAGTCATATTGTCGGACACGCCAAACTGATCAACACACTCATCTAAGATATCTAAGTCTTCAGTGCGCATTAAATAGGCTAGCAGCATATTCTGTAAGCGACGGCGGGCAAAGTCAGTATCTTGCGCCACATAGGGCGTATCTAACGAGACTTTACGTAAGGCTTGGTAACGTGCCAGCATCGGCTCTTTTAACGCATGAGCCAGTTGATTGCTCACATGCTCACGCGCCTGATGAATCGCCAGCGGATCCGCTTGCTCGTATTGCTCAATTATATAACCGACACTTGGCAGCGCGATAAACTCAGCCAACATCGCTGGATCTAAATCATCTTGTTCAAGCAACGCGGTAAATACTTCGACTAAACGTGTATCCAGCATCGGCTCTTCAGTTTCGTAGATCTGCCCTACCACTTCTTCAATCACTTGTAGCGCCAGCTGTTGGCCCGCTTCCCAACGATTAAAGCCGTCAGTGTCATGTTGAAGTAAAAACAGTAGATCATCACGACTGTAGGCGTAACGCAGTTGCACTGGCGCAGAGAATCCACGTAGCAGTGACGGCAGAGGCTGCTCAGCTACATTGATAAAGGTAAAGGTTTGCTCGTCTTCGGTCACAGACAGCACACGCTCATCAAGGACCACTGTGCTTTCACCCTGTAACTGCAATGGCAGCGCCTGACCCTGCTTGTTCAATAGCGCCATACTCAACGGAATCACAAACGCCAGCTTATCGGTTTGACCCGGTGTATCAGGGCAGCTTTGCTTAACCGTTAACTGATAGGTCTGATTGGCTGCATCATAGTGATCACTCACTTCAAGCTCTGGCGTACCTGCTTGACTGTACCAGCGTTTAAACTGAGTCAGATCCATACCACTGACGGTTTCCATTGCGGCAATAAAGTCATCACAGGTGACAGCTTGGCCATCATGACGCTCAAAGTATAAATCCGAACCTTTACGGAATGTCTCAGCACCCAACAAGGTGTGCAACATACCCACAACTTCAGCACCCTTCTCATAAATAGTTAGGGTATAGAAATTCGAGATTTCCATATATTGCGCAGGACGTACCGGATGTGCCATGGGGCCTGCATCTTCGGCAAATTGATGAGTGCGCAGATACGACACATCTTCAATACGCTTTACCACACGTGAGTTCATATCGGCGGAGAACTCGCTATCACGGAATACGGTAAAACCTTCTTTAAGTGATAACTGAAACCAATCACGGCAGGTGACACGGTTACCTGACCAGTTATGGAAGTACTCGTGCGCAACAATGCTTTCAATACGCTGGTGCGCCGCATCTGTTGCAGTTTCTGCTTTGGCTAAAACACAACTGGAGTTAAAGATATTGAGACCTTTGTTCTCCATTGCACCCATATTGAAATCATTCACCGCCACAACCATAAAGATATCTAAGTCGTATTCACGGCCGTACTGTTCTTCATCCCAGCGCATGGCTTTCTTTAAGCTGTCCATTGCATGCTGGCATTTATCGATGTTCTCTGGCTCTACGTAAATACGCAATGCCACTTCACGATTGCTCATGGTGGTAAAGGTATCTTCTACACACCACAAGTCACCGGCAACAATGGCAAATAGATAGGCTGGCTTTTTAAACGGATCTTCCCATGTTGCCCAATGACGACCCTGCTCATCTTCACCTTGCGCAATCGGATTACCGTTAGACAGCAAGATTGGATAAAGCTGCTTGTCGGCATGAATGGTCGTGGTAAAACGGCTCATCACATCGGGGCGATCGAGGTAGTAAGTAATCTTACGGAAACCTTCAGCCTCACATTGCGTACAGAACATACCCGAGGACTTATACAGCCCTTCCAGTGCAGTGTTATTTTGCGGCTCAATACGTACCGTACTGGTCAGCTCAAATGCACTCTGCGTGGGCTGCAGTTGCAAGTCCGTATCAGTGACTTGGTATTGCACTGCGGACAGTGGCTGACCATCTAGAGCCAGACTGACCAACTCCAACTCCTGACCATGTAATACCAAGGGCGGCAAGCTATGATCGAGTCCTGGATTACGTTGCATCAGTAAGCGCGTATGCACCAATGCACGATCTTCATACAACTCAAAAGTCAGATGTGTTTCATCAATCAGGTAATCTGGTAGGCGGTAATCACTTAAAGCGATCATTTTTGGTTGTTCGGTACGCATCATAAAAAACCTCGATTAGAAAACACACTGACTTTGAAAAGTAAAAATTTAAACGTCTGCATGACCCACGCTAACGGCCAACTGATAGGACGTATATTTACGGATATTAATCACACCCGTATCAAACAATAGATACTGACCTTTAATACCGATCAAGGTCCCTTCAGCAATTGGATTCTTATCCAAATTAAAGCTACTGATTTTCGCGGGATAGGCTTCCACTGGATAGCTGATATCCAAAACATCCACATCGGTAATCGGCTGAATCGCTTGTAGACCAAAACGTTGCTGCAGATCGAGTAAAGGCTGCTCGCAACTGTCCATTAATCGCTCACGTATGGCGATTAAATCAATCGGCTCAACATCGCCTTTAAGCAAGGTACGCCAATTAGTACGATCACCCACTTGACTGCGCAACACATCCTCAACAAAACCTGACTGCTGACGGGTGGCGACACGGAAAATAGGCACTGCCTGAATCGCACCTTGATCAAGCCAACGGGTTGGCAATTGCGTGCCCCGGGTAATCCCCACCTTAACGCCAGTGGAGTTGGCTAGATAGACATAGTGATCAGTCATGCAGAAGTCTTGCGCCCACTCAGGCTCACGACAGGTGCCTGCATCGTAATGACACTTTTCAGGACTCATCATGCAGGTATCGCAACGCGCCAGCTTAGTGAAACACGGCCAGCAATAACCTTGCGCAAAGCTTTTTTTAATCGAGCGATCACAGTGAGTGCAGTTAATTGCACCCAAAAACTCTAAACGTAAGGTTTTGCCAATCAGCTGATTCAGCTCGTGCTGCTGATCATCTAAGCGAAAACTGTATTGTGCAGGCGCATCCAGTGCAATCTGCATCTTACTGACCGCGCCACGACCTAATTCCAACATCAGTGCAGAGTCCCTGCTGCCGGTGCAAATAAAGCAGCCTGCTCGTCTGATATTTTCTTTTTAGTTTTGGAGCCACATTCTTGGCCACCCAAGTAACCGGTACGCTCTTCTTCAGGCAGGTTGTTTTTCTCCCAAAGAATCATCGCTTGCATGGTCAGTTCTTTCTGTTCTTGAGTGAGTTTTGTGCCATCACCCCATTTACCAATTTCCATCGCCAGCTTTAAGGTGTCATATGTTTCCGGCGTGAGACGTTGAATTAAATCGTTAAAAGTTTTCATCATTGATTCCTACACACAATAAATTTAAGGCATTACGCCGCACGGTGGCGCGCCATCAGCGCAAAGAGACCACCACTTAAACATCCCAACAACAAACCACTCACATGTGCAGCATTAGCAATCTGCCCCAAACCCAGCGCAGTAACAACACCAAACAAGCATAACAGCAGCCAAATCAGCATCATAGCAACCACACCATTGGGTAAGGCATAACTGGCTTGCGGATGAATACGTTGATAAATCCAACAATGCCCAAGTACCGCATACAGCACACCAGATAAACCGCCAAACAACGACATACCTGAAAACATAAATTGGCTGACATTGGATACCAGTCCCGCCACCAGCGTCAGTGCTAATAAAAACAGCCGACCCTGCTGGTACTCAATACGGCGACCCAGCTCCCAGTACCACAGCATATTCATCGCCAAATGCAGAAAACCAAAGTGCAACAGCATCGGTGACAGTAAACGCCACCATTGGCCTTGCTCTAAACCGCGCTCTAGGGATAAAAAGTAAACATAGTCACCTTGGATTTTAAAATCATTAAAGGTAAACCAGCGCACCATCTCGAAGTTATCGCCTAACTGCGTTAGCACCGCCACCAGTACGCAAGCGATTAACACTCCGGCGGTCACTGGGCTGCGCAGTAACTGCTGAACAAAACCATCAGGCCGGTAGCTCTGCGCATGCTCTAAAACGGGCTGCACAGGCTTCTCAAGCGATAACTGACCTCTTAGGAATTGCTGATGCAGCTCTTGCACTACATCCGCCTGTGCTTGACTGCCCACCCACAGCACCTGCTCACCTCGATCTTCAGTCACACGATGGCCAATACCCTGTTGCGCCAGCACCTGTAAAAAAGGTGCCAGGTTACTGTCCAGCGGTACGCGTAAGGCGCTACTCCACGTCATATTTTTATCCTTACTCTTGGGCATCAACCCAAACAAAATTACTTGGCAATAAATAGTTTTCTTGCCCTAAGCGATACGCTACCAATTTACCGCCATTCACCGCACTGTAATCCAAGCACGCTAAATTGGGACGAATCAAGCTGGGCTGACCTTGACGCCAATAGTGCCCAACAAATAACAACGGCTGCTGTGCATCGTAACTGTTGATATGACGCAAGTATTGGGCGGGTAACGGCTTTTGTGCAATATGCTCAGGCAAAGCATCCGGTTGAAACACCACATCACCGTAGGTCAGTGCTGATTCATCTTCATGCCAAAATTTAGTGCGAAACGAGGAGCGACGATAACCGTCTTGACTGATTTGCGACATACCGTAGGGCAAAGGCAAGTTCACCCCACGCAATAATCGGTTAAAAGTCTGGTCGGCAAAACTGCCACTGACTGCCGATTGCTGAATAAAACTCGTATCAATGCGCCCATCGGGGAAACGTGTACGCAAGGTACTGATTAAACGGTCATCCCAACAGGCATGCACTGCCCGAAAACGCTCGGCATCAATAAACAGCGGTAGACTTAAAAACCACTGATTAAAGTCCTGCCAATCATAGGGATGCCCTTCGAACTGGTCGATGGTTTCACGTTGCAAACGTGCATGTCGCGGATTGTGTTCACGCACGTAGGCATCATCATGGCCCTGCGCCAGCGGTGTATTCCATGCCAACGCATAGTATTCGTGATTACCCATAATGCAATGTGCGTGCCCAGCAGCGACCATCCCATGCACAATCTGCAGGGTCTCGCGTATATGCGGGCCGCGATCAATTAAATCGCCTAAGAATAACGCCTGACGCTGAGGGTGCTGCCACACACCTGCCTGCTTGCTATAACCAAGCAGCGCCAGCAAGCGCTCAAGAGCATGGGCACAACCGTGCACATCACCGATCAGGTCATAATTGCGCGCAGGATCGAGCCACATTATTTGTTAACCTGCCCCAAGCGACTCCCCCAGCCCAGCTTGTCACGGCAAACCGCATAAAAATTATGATCCAGAGGATGCAGCAAGCGCAATTTCTGCGGCTTACGCTGTATATGCAAGGTATCACCCGGAGCACAGGTGACATGGTGCTGACCATCACAGGACACCAACGGATAAATGCTCATGTCTTCAGAGACAACCACTTTCAGCTCACTATCAGCATCCACCACAATCGGGCGACTCGATAAGGTGTGCGGGTACATCGGCACAATCACAATCGCATCCAAACGTGGGTGCATAATCGGACCGCCAGCAGACAGCGCATAAGCCGTTGATCCTGTGGGCGTTGCGATAATCAAACCATCAGCTTTCAGACTGTAGACAAACTGCCCATCTATAAATAGTTCAAACTCAATCATCCGCGTGGATTTACCCGGGTGCAGTACTACATCGTTGAGTGCATCCCCTTGGCCAATCGGCACACCTTCACGGCGCACTTCAATTTCCAATAAGAAACGCTGCTCAACCGTATATTGACCGGCCAGCACCTCAGAGATTTGTGACTCCAAGTGTTCAGGCAAGATATCGGTTAAAAAACCTAAGCTACCGCGGTTAATCCCCAACACTGGAACACTGTGTTGTGCCAAAGCTCGTGCGGCACCCAGCATGGAACCATCGCCACCGACCACAATCACTAAATCACAGACTTCACCAAGCAATTTACGTGAGCTGGTTTGCAAATTATGGCCCGGCAGCATTTCGGCAATGGTTTCTTCTAAGATCACATGCAAATGCCGTCCAATCAGGTAACGCTTGAGGCGACGAATCGTTTCTAAAACGCGCACACTACCCATGCGTCCGATAATGCCAATATTGCGAAACTGCTCCATAAAATCCCCGCTAAACTGCGATTGTTAATAATTTAAGACACACAGCGTCACTTAAAGTTTTTTTCGAATCCAATAGATATAAGTACCATCCTGCTCACAACTCTCAAGCAGCTGATGCTCTAAAAACATACAAAACTTCGGAATATCACGCTGCGTTGACGGATCCGTTGCCGTCACTTTTAATACAGCACCGGCTGCTAACTCACGCACCTTAGTGTGCAGCATCATCACCGGCTCTGGACAAAAAAGGCCACTGGCATCCAATTCAGCATCAACCTGTATCAGCATATCTGTCACCTTTCTTTACCTTTGGTTAAATTGCACCGCAGCAACGCTCCACTCAACGGGGCGCTAGCTGCTTGATTTTATCCACCCAATGGGACGCAAACTCGACTTATCAGTCAGCCTTTGTGCTTTACCTCTGATTCAGAGCTGGGTAGTGTGCGACTACAAACAATAATCAAAATGGATTCTATGCCATGAGCGAACTGATTCACTACAGCTGCAACGAAGCTATTGCTACTTTAACCTTAAATAACGGTAAAGTTAATGCGCTTTCACCCGAAATGATCGCCGCATTCAACCAGTGTCTGGATCAGGCTAAACAGGATCGTGCCATCGTTATTATCACCGGCCAGCCAGGTATTTTATCCGGCGGCTATGACTTAAAAGTGATGACATCAGGCATCGACAACGCCTTTAACCTTGTTGCGTTGGGCTCAACCTTAACGCGCCGTATGTTAGCACACCCCTACCCGATCATTGTCGCTTGCCCAGGCCATGCCATTGCTAAAGGCGCGTTCTTATTACTGGCTGCGGATTACCGCATTGGCACTGAAGGTGCCTTTAATATCGGCCTCAACGAAGTCTTGATCGGCATGACCATGCACAACGCAGGTATCGAGCTGGCCAAAGACCGTCTAACCAAACCGGCTTTCCAGCGCGCAGTGATCAATGGTGAGATGTTTAACCCGCAGGATGCTGTTAGTGCTGGTTTCTTAGATCGCGTGGTCCCTGCTGAGCAATTGCTGGATACAGCGCTCGCAGTGGCCACACAGATGAAGAAAATCAATATGAATGCACACAGTAAAACCAAACTTAAGGTGCGTAAAGACTTATTAGAAGCGCTGGATACAGCAATCGAACTGGATAAAACCATACCGCTATAAGCGCGGATCATGTTCGTAGCAATGCCCGCATGCTGAGTCTAAGGCAGCGGGCGTTTTCTCAACTAGCAGGGCGAATCGCATCAATCAGATAGCTGATGTCATAGCCCAGCTCTTCACCGACGCGCGCAGCTTGTTCGCGTAATAAAGGAATCGAAGGCGACTGATCAAAACTGTAGGGCACCAGTAAAATCACATTGCCCTCTTTCACCGGAATCTCCCAGTAATGGCGGTAAAACAAACCACGCAATAACGCAGACCCCAAAGGACTGCCATCCAATGTAGCCCACTGATTGATAATCAGCCAACCGCCAGGATTGAGCTTATTCTGACACTTGGTTAAAAAGCCCCAGGCTAAATGCCCTGCCGATGGACCCATATCGGTGTACATATCCAAATAGATCAAGTCAGCGGTCTCAGCTGTATCAATCAACTCCAGCGCATCACCAATACGGATGGTTAAACGTGGGTCATCCGTCATGGCCATATGCTCCATGGCCATACGTGGCAGCGGCTCACGCAACTCCAACACTTCAACATCTTCTAATGGCAAAGTGGCCAAACACACTTCAGTTAAGCTGCCCGCGCCTAAGCCTAAAAATAATGCGGTTTCTGGGTGCTCGTGACACAAGCTGGCTAATAACATCGCACGCGTATAGTCATATTTTAAATACAGCGGGTTGTCATACAGGACACAGCTTTGCTCAAAACGGTCGCCAAACTCTAGGTAGCGATAACCATTGACTTCGACCACACGGATCACACCGTACTCATCCGTCTCTTCAACAATAATGCGTCGTTCTATTTGTTGCTCAACTAACACTGCATATTCCTTACGTGCTTGCCCATAGCGATACAGATGATATGCCGCAAGCAGCACACCCGAACCTATACTCAACCAAAGCATCATCATAACGCATGCCGCCTCTTAAGATTGCGATCGCCCCATTAACAACAGGCTCATAACAAAAAACCCAGCCTAGGCTGGGTTTTAATGACACGAGAGTCGATTAAAATTTAAGCTTTAACACGACCCTTGTATTCATCGGTACGGGTATCAATTTCAATTGAATCGCCGATCTCGCAAAATGAAGACACTTGAATCTCATGGCCCGTACTTAAACGCGCAGTTTTCATCACTTTACCTGAGCTATCACCGCGTACCGATGGCTCAGTGTAGATGATTTCACGCACGATAGTGGTGGGCAGCTCAATGGAGATGACTTTTTCATCATAGAACACTGCAGCGCACTCATCCGTCATACCCTCTTCAATATAAGGCAGGACAGCTTCCAAATCGGATTTTTCCACTTCGTATTGATTGTATTCAGTATCCATAAATACATACAGCGGATCAGCAAAGTATGAGTAAGTCACGGTCTTACGATCAAGAACAACCATTTCAAACTTATCATCTGCGCGGAATACAGTTTCTGTAGCTGTACCGTTTAATAGGTTCTTCAATTTCATCTTAACGACCGCAGAGTTGCGGCCTGATTTATTGAATTCAGCCCTCTGGATAACCCAAGGTGAACCATCGATATTTGCTACCTGACCGGCGCGAAATTCTTGTGCAGTTTTCATGCTGTAAATCCATAAGGGATGTGAATATAAAATGAGGAGCGCATCATAGCCAGTTTTTATAGAAAAGCGCTAGCTTTGTTGCAAGATCAGGCTGTTTATTTTGTTGCGTAGACCAGCATGCAGCATGGCTTTGCAGTGTTTTCTCATGCGCTACAAACTGCGACCACACTCGAGTCATATCCTCACCTCGATTCCATGCATACCAGAGCTCATTGAGCATATGCTGTGCATCGTCGCCCAACAGGTGGCGATATAGCGCTAAAAACGCCTCAAGCTTGTCTAAATGCGCATCATCGCCTTGCGGATAAATATGCCAAACAAAAGGTTTACCCGCCCATTGCGCACGCACAAATGAGTCCTCACCCCGCACGCAATTTAAATCACAACACCAGAGTAATTTATCGAAATTCTCTTGCTGCATATAGGGCAACACCTGCACAGTTAAGCTGCCTTGTTGATATGCCTGCCCTACTTGCAAACTATCCTTGGCCAACCAATCAGCAACTGCACTCTGCAAGGGTCCAGGCAATACCAATAAACGGTTACACCGCGCATCCTGACTTAAGGCCTTTAACAGACTCGGTAGTGCAGGATTAGCATAGGTAAACAAACTGATTAAACGCTCCCCCGACTGTTGTTTCACCCCTAGATCCGCTAAATACTCAGCACGCGAGCGCTCATAAGCTATAAATGCATCACGTTGCGCTAGCAAGTTGGCTTCACGTAACAGCCCGCCGGTGTTATCAGTAAAACCTGGGAAAAAGAAATACTTGTGTAAACCACCCCCTTGCATCGAAGGCAAGGCATGGCATTCTGCAGCCCAGGGCTCAGCGGTCAGATACTCTAAGTTCAGCCATAACACGTTCAGCTTGGCGCGCATCAAAGCGATATAGTCCTCGGGTAACTGGCAAGCAAAAGCTTCAATCACCACATCAGCGCATTCGCCTGCTAGGACGGCAACAGCCGTATCTCGCCATAAGCACACCTCAACACCGGCCACCACTTGCTGCTGCGCTGCCACCACCACTGCAGGACAGATAGCATGGAAGGCCGACAAGTCATCCACCCACAAGCGCACCGCAAAGCCATGCTCTTGATTTAATTGCTTGGCTAAACGCCAGGTCACACCAATATCACCGAAGTTATCAATCACCCGGCAAAAAACATCCCAAGTCACGCGCATACTATCGCCTTGTGCTGATGTATCTGTAAAAAACATAAGGTCGCCATCATCAGGCAATCCACCCTTAAAAATGAATATTTGCCTTCAGGCATAGGTTCAGCTATATTAGCGCGCCTTGAAGACATCTATGGTGTTTTTAAGAATTGCGGTGAAGTGTCCGAGTGGCTGAAGGAGCTCGCCTGGAAAGCGAGTATACGAGAAATCGTGTCGAGAGTTCGAATCTCTCCTTCACCGCCATATTTATAAAGAACCTCTGATTTATCAGGGGTTTTTTTATGCCTGCTGTTTTTTGGGCAGTTATCAGGGCGAAGTCTCGCCGCTGACGCGACAATAACCTTGAGCACATAACCTGATGACTCTCAACTCGAACAAGCAGCTTGGCGATTGACACGATATTTTTCTGTGCTATAAAAATAAATTGAACGATATAGCGACTCAGCGCTAACTTAACAGGATGTTAAAAATGCGAGCTGATTTAAAAGATAGGACCTTAGTTGGACGCAATGCACAAACCCGCAGACGTTGGCTGCTCTGGCTCGCTTTGCCTGCATCTACAATGGCATTGTTTTATGTACTTTCTAGTGACATAACACACAAACAACCTGACACAGTCCCAACTACAGTCAAAAAACCTGGAGCAACTCGGCAACTGCTGCAATCGGCAAACTCTGAACAGACCATTCAAGCTAAACCTGTGCAAACAGCTCGAGAAAAACAAACCGTATTTAATGATAAAAACTATCAGCCGCAAGGCTCAATAAACAGCATTGCACCACCACCCAACCGCTACTACAATCAAGGCCAAGCTCGATCAAACGCTCAAGTTCGAGAAGTGCAGCGTAGCTTTCAAGGTGTCAGCAGCACACGAAGCATTCCATGGTCTTGGAAAAGTGAAAAAACACACCGACGTGGACACTTCACCTATAAAGAAACTCAAAACGGCATTGATACACTCAGTGTGTGCCGTAACTACACACAAGGCTCTTTTGAATACAGGGATTGTCGTAAAGCTGCGAAACAGTATTTTAAAAACGCCTGCTCAAGCCAATATCGAGCCGCCTGTGCCGCGGGCGATATGATCCCATAAGCCTCGAAAAAGCACTGAACTGCAGCTTAAAAATACTTATTGGCTGTTCACGTCATTTAATTATAAAGAACCTCTGATTTACTAGGGATCCTTTTATGCCTGCTATTTAAGCTGGCAAAATCAGCAAAAAACGATCAAAACAATCAGCCCAAGGGATCAATAAAAAAACCCTTTGCAGATTGCTCCGCAAAGGGTTGGGTTACACTAAGGTTGACTTAGATAATGATTTGATTGTTGTTTAACAAGTCATCCAAATCTTTCGAGTCCGTTTGATCGGTTAACACCAATAACTCTTGAAAGCCAAAGGTATCACCAGCACCATCACGGTCAATACTTAAGGTAATGGTTTTATCCTCCTCGTTAAACTCAGTTTTCAAGAATTCACTTAAGTCCACTTCACCGTCTGACTCAGGCAATAATGCAGAAAGATCGATCACATCGGCATCCGCGTCAGTCCCTACCTCGCCAAAATGGAAGTCGGTCCAAGTATCAACACCATTGCCGCCCGTGGCATCGTCTGCATCGAGCAAGTCGAAACTGATAGTGTCTGAACCTAAACCACCCTCAAAGGTATCATTACCTTGCGTACTAGTGATCTCATCATCGTACTGCGAACCTGTAGCATTCATGCCGACGTTAAACTTCAACTGGGCACTGTCTGAGGAGCCCGCAACAGACTCTAAGGTGTAATCAAATACGTCTTCACCATAAGATTTTCCGCTGGCGGTATAGCTATAAGAACCATCTTGGTTAACCACCAGAGTACCGTGCTTGCCTTCAATGGTGAGTGATTTCTGCAAGTTATTATCAAACTGCCCACCCACCACAATATCCAAAGGCTTACCGTTCACCTCAATGTGAGCCAGCTCGGCACTGCCTGAGACTTCTTTATAGGTGTCGTTATCAAGCAGGTTGCCTTCTTCCACTATGGCGTTAGCCTGCTCTTCTTGGAACTTGTCTAAGGTTGTGACCGTACCCTGCAAACTCAGGTTATAATTCACGGTATTAGCCAAGCGTGGATCAATGATCACTTCAACGCGATATTGCCCCTCGGTTAAGCTCCAGTTCAACTCCCCTGTCTCGCCAGTAATGGCGGGCTTATAGACCTCAACCACCTCAGCTGTGTTCACATCAATCAGACGAATGACAAACTCATCTACGCGTGATGTGGTTGGATTAAGGCTATAGTTTAAGGTTAAGTCATAGACTTGATTCGCCTCCACTTTAATCAGCTCAGGACTGTATGTGGTATTGCCACCACCACTCTTAGTACCACTGACTTCCCAACCCTCGTAGGCTTCTTGGTTATCCAAGCCAAAGCGTGCATCACCCAAGTCATCGTTAGCCTGAACGTTGTTGATCACAATATTCAAGGTCGAGTTATACAACTTGTTATCTGCACCAAGAATGCTGTAACTGAAGGTATCCATCGCTCCGATATCTTTATAAGCAATATTTTGATACAGCTCATAGCTGTAACTACCGTCTGCCTTAATCGTTAGCGTGCCGTACTGCCCTTGGATGATATTCTCACCCTCAAGCAGTGGGTCACCATTGACACTGTACAGTTTTGCACCTGCATCCAACTCTAAGTCGGCTTCGACTTTGGCGTTGGTTTGTTCGTACTCGTACAGTTTGTCTTCACGAATGTGCAAGGTGGTTGACGGAATCACCGCTACGCCACCTGTAGTGGGTATCAATACCGCTTTGTATTCACCTTCATCAAAGCGGAAAGTTTTATCCTCAGAAGAGCGCCCCGCACCCACCACAACGCCGACAATACCAAACCAGTTTTCTTCAATGGTATACAACTGCCAGAAATCACCGTTTGCGGTGGTTTCCTTTTTGTAAATCACTAAATCCACAGGCGAGTAACCCAATGCTACTGGTGCACCACCGTCGGCCCAGAAAGTCACATCGCGCACTTGGTTTTCACCGACGTTAATTTCTAAACCGTTTTCTATGGCAATCAGGCCAATGTCAGCGATACCTAAGCCCACACCGACAATATCCGCCCAAGTTTTCGAGCTCAATTGATCTTTAGCTGGTATAGCAATCTCTGTGGCTTCAGGCTTCATATCAAGCCATACGGTGCTGTCAGGCACTAAATTGCTGGGTTTATCCACTAAATTAATAGTGAGTTTGGCACTTGAGCTGTCACCCGTATTGCTATTGGTAATGGTGTAAGTGACCTCTTCTTGTGCACCAAACTCAGGGGTAGCACCCTCGTCAAGCTTATAGGTGTAGTTACCCTGAGCAGAGATAGTTAAAGTTCCGTTAGTCAGCTGGATCACAGTTGAGCCTACTGCGGGTACATCAACTTCATGAGTACCTTCAGTATCCTTATAAGTGATTTTAGTGATACGAGTCTGACTAGGCTCATCGATTTGATCTTTACCACTCACGTCAAGATCTGTGATCACATTACCTTTGTGTACCCCAGACACACCTTGGTAGTCGTTGTAATCAACCACAGTATCTTTGGTGACTTCTAACCCGGCACCACCAATGACCTTCACACCCGCTTTAGCACTGAGCATGATGTGATAGTTGCCAGGTTCAGTAATACTGATTTCACCATTTTTTGTCATACCTAAAAACGGCACTGTAAACCAACTGTCATACACATCATAAAACTTCTGGTTGCCGTAGGCGTCTTCTTTGTAAATGATCAGGTCATAGGTGTCACCAATGGATACCCCACCACCGTCAGCAAATAGCTCCAAAGTCCGCTCGGTGCCTTCTCCAACAGTTAAGGCAATAGCGCTGTTTTCGAAATCGAGTACACCCGCATCAGCAACACCACCTAAGCCGGCTGAGACCACGCCAAAGCTGGTGACTTTTTGACCTGCGATGCTTTCACTTGTGTTTGCCTCGCGCTGAGTCGCAATAATATCGAGTACCAGCTCCTCTGTGTTGTCTGAAGCTTCTGTGCGGATATTGTTTACAGAAATCTGCGTCTCAGTTGAGTTGCCTGCAACATCCGTGGCGGACACTTTTATTTGCG
>DASRNZ010000154.1:0-4169 GCA_035647155.1 Thiopseudomonas sp. | reverse complement strand
GACACTGTCGTAGCCTTGCGCATTCAGCTGTTGACCTAAGCTGGCAAAACCACTTTCACGGCCAATACGTTTAACCAAAGAGCGACCTGGAGTCGGTGGCACAGATAAAGTAATGGCTTCTAAGCCGCGGTCAGTACGGGTGCCGGTGGCATACAGATTGGTAAAAGCTAAGCTTTCGCTGCGCAATTTATCTAAATTGGGCGTGAGTCCACGAGGGTCACCAAAGCTACCTAAATACTTCGCCGACAGACTTTCAATGGTCACCAACACCACATTAAAGCGGCGCGGTGCACCCTCATTGATGATTTCACGACGAATATTTAAAGGATTGTCACTGACAAAGCGCGCATTATTTTCTGCAACTTCCGCACGCAGTAACGCCCCCACTTGCGCTTCATCTAAGGTCGCGTAAAAACTTGGGTAATCCAGTTCATTATTGCGAAAGGCGGCAAAAAACTGGTAAGGGCCATTGGCGGCCAGTTCACGCTGATAGCTATTACCACCGGTGCCACGGGGAAAATCCTGACTGAGCACTAAGCCTGCAAGACTGGCAATCACAGCCAATACAGCAAAACCTGAGAATCTTGCTGTCAAAGCACTGGCCGGCGCAGACAAGGCATGGCGCAAAGGTTTTCTGAGGATAAATGTCAGCACAATCGCCAGCAGCGCTAATCCCGCCAGTAATGGGTACACCGGATAGGACTCAAGAATATTGTCAATCACCTCTTTGGAATACACCAAGTAGTCAACGGCAATAAAGTTAAAGCGTACCGAGAACTCATCCCAAAACAGCCACTCAGACACTGCAACAAATAGCATGCCAAACAGACTTACGGCAAACAGCCCGCGTAGACATACTTGATGCCATTTTATTACCCAGAGCCACTGCGGGCAGAGAGTTAGATACATTGCCAAAGGCAGACTGACAAAGCTCAAAAAGCCTAAATCGTAGATTAGCCCTTGAGCAAACACTAAAAATAATTGCCAGATATTAACGTCAGCGGCAGCAAAACTAGCGCACAATAAGGCCACACGAGTCAGGGTAAATAATGCCAACCATGCAATATTCAGCATCGCCAAATAGCGCCAGCGTGAAGACTTAAGCAGTAACATAGGACAACTCTCAGTTAGTTTATTAAGATGTCAGTGTGCTCAAGCCGCTGTGAGGCCTTTGTTAACCTCATGTGAAAAAATTGTTAAGGATGCACTGAATACTATTGATGAGCCAGTCAGAGCTAGACGCAACGAGTCGCGGGAGTAACAGCTGAAGGCGAGCCCTAACGGCGAGCGTCAGTAAAACAAGACGGCTTTGAATAGCGTAAAACAGCCGTTTAAGCCGCTTTTAGCACCCTACTGACAACGCAGCTCATAAGTCGGCGTTTCCTTAACCCTGCCATTTACTAAGTGAGTATGTATGCGCATTTTAGTCATCGAAGACAACCGAGATATTCTGGCTAATATTTTGGATTACCTCGAGCTCAAAGGTTTTACCGTAGACTGTGCTCAAGATGGGCTCAGTGGCATGCATCTGGCGCTGACCCAAACCTATGACTTGATCGTTTTAGACATTATGCTGCCGGGTATGGACGGCTATCAGCTCTGTCAGAAGCTGCGCCAGGAAGCCGGTAACAACACGCCCATTATTATGCTGACCGCCCGTGATGCGCTGGATGATCGCCTTAAAGGCCTGCGGGCCGGCGCGGATGATTATCTGGTAAAGCCCTTTGCTTTATCAGAGCTGGTAGCGCGGATTGAAGCAGTATTACGCCGCAGTTCAGGTGCAAATAAGCGCATACTCGAAGTGGCAGACTTGCACTACAACCTTGAAACACTGGAAGTCAGCCGCGCCGGCCAGTTGCTGAAACTCAATCCGATCGGATTAAAATTGCTGGCTGTTTTAATGCAGCGCAGCCCTGCTGTCGTGCGGCGCGAAACCCTTGAGGAAGCGCTCTGGGGTGATGACATTCCAGACAGTGATAGCTTACGCAGTCACATCCACCAACTTCGTCAATCCATTGATAAACCCTTCGCAACCTCTCTTTTACACACAGTGCATGGCGTTGGTTTTCGTTTAACGGAGCTCAAACATGAGCAATAAGCAACCCTTAGAACGCAGGATTATTATCGCCTTCACCTTAATGACCCTGTTGGTCAGTGGTACTTTTTCGCTCGGCATTGTTGCTATCGTGCATTTCATTGAAGAGCATCTAGTCTCACAAGGGCTCGACCGACAATTGCACACAGTAGTGCATGAAGACTTGCCTAAAGGTCATCCACCACGCCTTGATCCAAGTACTCATTTTTATGCTAGCAATAGTGCAGAGTTCGCTATTCCCAAACAGTTTGACAGCCAAGAGTTAGGCTTTGCTGAATTTATAGAAGGTGACGAAGCATTTTATGTCTATATTCAAGAAATCAACGGTGTGCGTTATGTTTTAGTGCAAGAGCAACACGAGTTTGAAGCGCGTGAACAAGCTTTATTTAATGTGGTACTGGCAGGCTTTATTTTAAGCATTATCGGTGCCTGGCTTTTAGGCCGTGTAATGGCGCGCAAAATTATGCAACCGGTCAGCCGCCTGGCCCAACAAGTGCGCCACCGCGACCAACTCTTACCGCTGGCGCCACCTTTAGCCCCCGAATATGCCGATGATGAAATTGGCCATTTAGCCGCGGCCTTTGATAGCACTTTAAGTAAATTACGTAACAGTTTAGAGCGGGAAAAACTCTTTACCAGTGATGTCAGCCATGAGTTACGCACACCGTTAATGATCATCGCTACTTCATGTGAACTGCTGGCGGAAGCCAATTTGCTCGAAAAAGAAGCTACACATTTGCAGCGCATTCAGCGCGCCAGCGAAGAGATGCATGATTTGGTACAAACTTTTTTAATTCTTGCGCGCAGCAAGCCTGAAGAAGCTTTTTTAGGCGGGCAAGCCACACTACAAGGCATCGCTGACGCTCAAGTCGAACAGTGGCAACCTATGTTTACTGACAAGCAGATTGAGTTTCAGTGCGTTCTGGCCGAGGCGCCAAAAGAGACGTTGTACAATGCCACCTTTCTGCGTACCGTGCTTTCAAATCTGCTACGCAATGCCTTGCACTACACTGAACAAGGCGAAGTTAAATTAACCTTGTATGCCGATCACTTCACCGTTGAAGACACCGGCATCGGCATTCCTGCAGATTTTCAAGAGAGTATTTTTGAGCCTTTTACCCGTGGACATAACGCACGTGGCGAAGGCTTAGGGCTGGGCTTATCTTTGGTGCGACGGATTTGCACCCACCAAGGCTGGACGATTCAGGCCAGCACCCGTAGCCCACAAGGCAGTTGCTTTAGCGTATTTTTAGCGCCTAAAAAATAATAACAAACGGCTCGCAAATCACATATTTTTCACATCTGTTTAACACTCGCTTGATGGCTGCACCCCTAATCTATGCAGTATTCCTCACCTAGACAGGACCATTGCAATGTCTAAAGCACCCATCAAGTTGGCTTTTTCTGAAAAATATGATCAAGAACATGCCCAGCAGTACTTAGAAAAACACCAAACCGGCTTAGCCCGTAAACTCTCAAACTACCGCGAACAACAATTGGCGCGCCGTGCTTTAGCCTTGGTTGGCGAGCCGAATTTAGTTTTAGACCTGCCCTGCGGCGCCGGTCGTTTCTGGTCAACCTTAGCCGAGCAGCCCAATCGCATTATTTTGGCCGCGGACAACTCTGCAGATATGCTAGCAACCGCTATGGCCTCACAACCTAAACATATCACCGAGCGTGTGAAGGCGTTTCAAACTTCAGCATTTGCCATCGATTTGCCAGACAACTCAGTCGACAACATTTTCTGCATGCGTTTATTGCACCATATCGAGCAACCTGAACATCGCTTAGCATTACTCAAAGAATTCCATCGCACCACACGTGATAGCGTGATTATTTCACTCTGGGTCGATGGTAATTACAAAGCATGGCGCCGTAAAATATCGGAGAAAAAGCGTTTACAGCGAGATCCATCCTATAAAAGCACCAATCGCTTTGTGATTAGTCAAGAAACAATTGAGCAAGAATTTATTCAGTCTGGATTTACTATTCAAAAACATCTCGACTTTATACCCGGCTATGCAATGTGGCGCGTCTATATTCTACGTAAAGCAAATAATTAAGTGATAAGAGG
>DASRNZ010000153.1:0-17112 GCA_035647155.1 Thiopseudomonas sp. | reverse complement strand
CAAGATGAGGCCGCGCAATTAGCGGCTGGACTGCTGCTGCTCGAACCCGGTCAACGGGTGCTGGATGCTTGTTGCGCACCGGGCGGCAAGACCTGTCATATTTTAGAAAGCGAAGCTCAGCTGCAAGAAGTGGTAGCGATTGACCTTGAACCGCAGCGTTTAGAGCGTGTTAAAGACAACCTTCAGCGCTTAAAACTCCAAGCCACACTGCGCTCTGGCGATGCCCGCGCGGTTGATCAATGGTGGGATGGTCAGACCTTTCAGCGTATTTTACTGGATGCACCCTGCTCCGCCACTGGCGTGATTCGTCGTCACCCCGATATTAAACTGACGCGTAACGCCGATGACATCGCGGCTTTAGCACAGTTGCAAGGTGAGTTACTCGATGCTCTTTGGGCGACCTTGGCTGACAATGGCATCTTGCTCTACGCCACCTGCTCAACCTTGCCAACGGAAAACACCGAAGTCATTGCCGCGTTTTTACAACGCACCAGCGATGCACAGGAGTTGCCGTTTGAGGCAGCTTTTGGCAAAGCACAACCGCACGGCCAGCAATTGCTTGCGCAAGTTGGCGGGCATGATGGTTTTTACTATGCGCGTCTGATCAAACAAGCACCAGCACAGCGCACCTAAGGGCAGCAGTATGAAAATTATTATTCTCGGTGCAGGGCAAGTCGGCGGCACGCTGGCAGAGCATTTGGCCAGCGAAGCCAATGATATTACTGTAGTAGATACCGATACTGAGCGCCTGCGTGATTTAGGTGATCGTTTGGATATTCGCACCGTGATTGGTCATTGCTCACACCCGACCATTTTGCGCCAAGCCGGTGCCGATGATGCCGATATGCTGGTGGCGGTGACCAACAGCGATGAAACCAATATGGTCGCTTGCCAAGTCGCACATACACTGTTTCGCACGCCCACTAAAATTGCCCGCGTGCGTGACTCTGCTTATTTAACCCGTTCTGAATTATTTTCAGCCGACGCGATTCCCATTGATGTATTGATCAGCCCTGAACAAGCCGTAACCAATCATATTAAGCGTTTAATTGAATACCCAGGCGCGCTGCAGGTGCTAGATTTTGCTGAAGGTAAAGCGCAGCTGGTCTGTGTGCGCGCTTATTATGGCGGCCCCTTAGTGGGCCAAGAATTGCGTCAACTGCGTGAGCATATGCCCAATGCGGAAACGCGCGTAGCGGCTATTTTCCGCCGTGATCGACCTATTTTTCCAACCGGCGACACCATTATCGAAGTGGATGATGAAGTGTTCTTTATTGCTGCTCGCGGCCATATTCGTGCCGTGATGAGTGAATTACGCCGTATGGAAGACAGCTATCGCAAAGTCATTATTGCCGGTGGTGGCCATATTGGTGAGCGTTTAGCTGAGGCGATTGAAAGCCGTTATCAAGTTAAAATTATTGAGATCGATGCTGCACGCTGCCGCTATTTATCCGACAGCTTAGACACCACAGTGGTTTTACATGGCAGTGCGTCGGATCGTGATTTATTAGTCGAAGAAAACATCGATGAAACTGACATTTTCTTAGCCCTGACCAATGATGATGAGGCCAATATTATGGCGTCATTGTTAGCTAAGCGCTTGGGCGCGCGCAAAGTGATGGCGATTATTAACAATGCGGCCTACGCTGATTTAGTCCAAGGTGGCGCCATTGATATTGCCATCAGCCCGCAACTGGCCACTCTAAGTACCCTGCTCACCCATGTGCGCCGTGGTGATATTGTCAGCGTGCATTCACTGCGCCGTGGTGCGGCTGAAGCGATTGAAGCCATTGCTCATGGTGATCGTAAATCCAGTAAAGTGATTGGTCGTAAAGTCAGTGAAATTCAACTGCCCCCGGCCACCACCATTGGTGCAATTATTCGCAATGATGAAGTGTTGATAGGTATTGAAGAAATTGTTATTCAAGCCGATGATCACTTTATTTTATTCGTAGTGGATAAAAAATATATCCGTGATGTAGAACGTCTATTCCAACCGGGTCTGACATTTTTCTAACCGCTACCCTGCGTAGTTTTAACGAGTAATCCCCATGCACTTTGCCGCAATTGGTCGAATTCTTGGCGTTCTATTGATGCTGTTTAGCATCAGCCATGTGCCGCCGCTCCTGATTGCTTTGTATGACAACGGCGGTTCCAGCGCAAGTTTTGCATGGTCATTTGCTATTACATTATTGACTGGATTATTTCTTTGGTTGCCAGTACGCCACGCTCGTGCTGAACTGCGTGTGCGTGATGGGTATTTAATCACTGCGTTATTTTGGATCGTACTGGGCTCGTTCGGGGCCATCCCCTTTATGCTCTCGCCCAGCCCGAATATGGGTATCACTGAATCACTCTTTGAAGCCTTTTCTGGACTCAGTACCACCGGTGCCACGGTGCTTACCGGCATTGATCAGCTACCGCGCTCGATTCTCTATTATCGCCAGCAACTGCAATGGCTTGGCGGTATGGGCATTGTGGTGCTGGCCGTCGCTATTATGCCGATGCTTGGCGTCGGCGGCATGCAACTGTATCGCACAGAAATGCCAGGGCCGCTTAAAGACAACAAGCTATCACCGCGCATTGCTGATACGGCCAAAACCTTATGGATTATTTATTGCGGTCTGACTCTATTGTGCGCGCTGGCCTATTGGGCGGCTGGGATGGAAGTCTTTGATGCCATTGGTCATAGTTTCTCGACCATCGCCATTGGTGGCTTCTCCACCCATGACGCCAGTATTGGCTACTTTGATAGCCCGCTGATTGAGCTGATCTGTATCTTTTTTATGGCCATCTCGGGGATGAACTTTGCCCTGCACTTTTTAGCCTTGCGCAGCCGCTCCTTAGGCGCTTATTTAAAAGACCCTGAATGCCTCACTTACCTGAAAATCTTAGCCGTGGTTTTTGTGATCACTGCAGCTGTTTTGATGATTTACAACCATCACGATAACCCTTTGCTGTCGATACGTTATGCCGCTTTCGAGGTGGTTTCTGTCGCGACTACTACAGGTTTTGGTATCACCGACTTTAGTGGCTGGCCCAGTTTCCTGCCATTTCTACTGCTCTACACCACCTTTATTGGTGCCTGTGCCGGCTCCACAGGTGGCGGTATGAAGGTCATGCGCGTGATGCTCTTGTATCGACAAGGTCAGCGTGAGATTCAGCGCCTATTGCACCCCAATGGCGTGTTCACTATTAAGCTGGGTAAACGCAAAGTCCCCGACCGCGTGGTTGAATCGGTGTGGGGTTTCTTTGTCGTGTATATGGTGACTTTCTTTACCTTGATGCTGGCGTTATTAGCCTGTGAACTGGACCCGATCACCGCGTTCTCGGCCTTGGCTTCTTGTATGAATAACCTCGGCCCTGCGCTGGGTGACGCCACTGCAAACTACGGCAGCCTGCCAGATACAGCTCAAGTGATTCTAAGTTTTGCGATGATTCTTGGCCGTCTTGAAGTGTTTTCATTGCTGATTTTATTATCACCGGCGTTTTGGCGCTATTAAGCTGTCACCGAGCAAGCTATAGATGCCTTGATCGGTGACTGATTGCTCTGATTATTCTTGGGCTAAGTACTCATCTTTTAAACGCACATAATTGCCTGCTGTATAGGTAAAAAACGCCATTTCTTGCTCAGTTAAGGCACGCACTTGCTGCGCGGGGCGTCCAACATATAAATAACCACTCTGAAGATGTTTACCCGGCGACACTAAACTACCTGCCCCCAATATCACACCATCATCAATGCGTGCACCGTCCATGACAATCGACGCCATACCGATCAAGACCCGCGAACCAATAGTGCAGCCATGCAGCAATACTTGATGGCCGATAGTGACATCATCGCCAATGCTTAATGGGTAACCATCAGGATTAAAGGAACTGGCATGAGTAATATGCAACACGCTGCCATCTTGCACGCTGGTGCGTGCGCCAATGCGAATATGATGCATATCACCGCGAATCACAGCATTAGGCCAGACTGAACAATCATCGCCTAAATGCACATCACCAATCACCACTGCGCTGGGGTCAATAAACACCCGACTGCCGCACTGTGGTAATGTTTTGTTATAGATTCTAATCGACATAATAGAAAACCCTAAGCCGCGTCGGCGCTAATGTGTATTAAGATAGACTCATTCTTGGCTGTACTTGGCCATCCATCTTTTGTATTTACAGGTATTTCCGTGACTGATCAAGCCAATCCGCTACTACAAGATTTTGATTTACCCAACTACTCTGCTATTCGTCCTGAGCATATTGAGCCAGCCATTGATACAATCTTAGCTGACAGCCGTGCCGCGATTGCGCAGTTATTAAACACCGCACAACAGCCCACTTGGGACACTTTAGTGCTGCCAATGGACGAATTAGGCGCGCGTTTAGGTGAAGCTTGGAGTCCAGTCAGCCACCTCAACGCGGTCTGCAATAGCCCTGAATTACGTGTTGCCTATGAAGCCTGCTTACCCAAACTATCAGAGTTCTGGACTGAGCAAGGGCAAAATCGTGCTTTATTTGATGCTTACCAAGCTTTAGCCAGCAGCCCTGAGGCTGAGCAGTTCTCCATTGCACAAAAAACCATTTTAGAAGATGAGCTGCGTGATTTCCGCTTATCAGGTATCGATCTGGAGCCTGCTAAACAAAAACGCTATGGCGAGATTCAAATGCGCCTCTCTGATCTATCCAGCAGCTTCTCCAATAACTTATTGGATGCCACCCAAGCTTGGACTAAACATATCACTGACGAGCAGGCCTTAGCCGGTCTGACCGATTCTGCCAAAGAGCAAATGGCCCAAGCAGCGCAAGACAAAGAGCTAGAGGGTTGGTTAATCACCCTTGAATTCCCAAGCTACTACGCCGTGATGACTTACGCCGATGACCGTAATCTGCGCGAAGAAGTCTATAACGCTTACAGCACTCGCGCTTCAGATCAAGGCCCGAATGCTGGCCAATTGGATAATTCGCCAGTCATGGCAGAAATCCTTGATTTGCGTTTAGAGCTGGCACAGTTACTGGACTTTAAAAACTACAGTGAATTATCACTCAGCACCAAAATGGCAGAGTCCACCGAGCAAGTTTTAACCTTCTTGCACGACTTAGCCAAACGCAGCAAACCTTTTGCTGAGCAAGATCTGGCCGAGTTACGCGCCTTTGCTGCAGAGCATAAGGTTAACGAGCTCAACAGCTGGGATGTCGGCTACTTTAGTGAGAAACTGCGTGAACAGCGCTATGACATCAGTGAAGAAGAGCTGCGCGCTTACTTTCCAATCAACAAAGTACTCAGTGGTCTATTTGCCATTGTTGAACAACTCTATGGCATTCAAATCACTGAACTAAGCGACTTTGATAGCTGGCACCCTGATGTGCGCCTGTTTGAAATCACTGAAGACGGCAAGCATGTGGGACGCTTCTTCTTTGACCTCTATGCCCGCTCGCACAAACGTGGCGGCGCATGGATGGATGGCGCACGCGATAAGTACCGTGCTTCAACCGGTGAGTTAATCAATCCGATTGCCTACTTAGTCTGCAACTTCACCCCTGCTAGCCAAGGCAAACCTGCCTTACTCACACATGATGAAGTGACCACTCTATTCCACGAATTTGGGCATGGTTTGCATCATATGCTCACGCGCATTGAGTTTGCCGGTGCTTCCGGCATCAATGGTGTGGCATGGGATGCAGTCGAGTTGCCTAGCCAGTTTATGGAAAACTGGTGCTGGGAGCCTGAAGGTTTAGCACTGATTTCTGGGCACTATGAAAGCCAAGACGTCCTACCTAAAGAACTACTGGATAAAATGCTCGCTGCACGTAACTTCCAATCCGGCTTAGGCATGTTACGCCAGCTAGAATTTTCTCTATTCGACTTTGAACTGCACTGCAGTCACGGTGATGGCCGCAGCGTACTGGACGTATTACAAAGTATACGTGACCAAGTTGCTGTGATGACGCCCCCCAGCTGGAACCGTTTTGCCAATAGCTTTGCGCATATTTTTGCTGGCGGCTACGCGGCAGGTTATTACAGCTATAAATGGGCAGAAGTACTCTCAGCGGACGCTTTCTCACGCTTTGAAGAAGAAGGTGTACTCAACCCAGTGACGGGCCGAGCGTTCCGTGATGCCATCCTTGCCAAAGGTGGCTCACAATCACCCATGCAACTGTTTATTGAATTTCGCGGACGCGAGCCAAGCATTGATGCATTACTGCGTCACAGCGGCCTTAGCGACCACCACGCGGCATAACAGACGAGATGACCATGAATACGCCAAGCAACACCCCGAATACTGAACCTAAAAAACGCTTTATCGCAGGCGCGGTATGCCCGGTCTGTGAGAGCATCGACACCATTCGCATGTGGGACGTGGATGGCGTTCCGCACCGCGAGTGCGTGAGCTGTGGCTTCAGCGACACCTTAAATGCAGAGGGTAACTCGATACCTAACGAGATACCCACTCGCGTGAATACCAGCGCACTGCAAGCGCCCAAGGCCAAAGCGGGGCAAACCATGCAGTTTTTCCCAAATCCAAAGTTGAAGAAAAAAGACTAAGCATCATCCATAAAAAACGGCCCTCAGGCCGTTTTTTATTGTCTCAGTTAGCAACCTTAGCAAAAGGTTCTGGACGTGGTGTATTCGGTGTAGAAGGTGGCAGCATCGGGATCGCAAAGCTGGGTTGATCACCGGTCAGGCTTTTTAAGAACGTAGTGATCTGGCTGATCTGTTCTTTCTCAAGCTTGCGGCCCAACTGCAAACGCGCCATCACATCAACTGCATCATCTAAATCCCAGTACGCGCCATCATGGAAGTACGGGTAGGTTAACTCAACGTTACGTAAAGTGGGTACTTTAAACTTAAAGCGATCTAAGTCATCACCCGTCAAACCCGCCACACCTTCAGCAGGATTCGCAGTCACGTACTCTTCAAACAAGCCCATCTTTTGAAAAGAGTTACCACCGGCTGCCGGACCATTATGACAGGCGGTACAACCCACCTCTTTAAACAGCTTATAACCCGCTTTAGCATCTGCTGTGAGTGCCTCCTCATCACCTTTGAGCCACTGATCAAATGGAGCATTAGGCGTCACTAAAGTTTTTTCAAACTCAGCAATCGCATCAGTCACTTCATTAATGGTGATTTTTTCAGTTTTATACACATCCTTAAAGGACTGGACATACTGAGGGATAGAGGATAATACGCCGACTGCCAAATCATGGGTAAAACCCATTTCCATCGGATTCTCAATTGGACCACCGGCCTGCGCTTGCAAGTCAGCCGCACGACCATCCCAGAACTGAGCAAGGTTTAAACTGGAGTTCAACACCGTTGGCGAGTTGATTGGACCTTCTTGCCAATTGTGACCAATGGAAGACGGCAAGTTATCACTGCCGCCCATGCTTAAGTTATGGCATGAGTTACAAGAAATAAATCCAGATTTGGATAAGCGCGGATCAAAAAACAGCTGTTTACCCAACTCAACTTTAGCGGGTTCAGTAATCACTGCAGCTTCAATCGGTTGAATAGGTTCGTTTTTTTGTGGCGCAGCAAATGCGCTAGCACTCATACTGATCGTGAGTGCTAATATTGATAGTCTAAACATCAGGCAATTCCTCTACGGGATTTAATATATGTTAGCTTGCTTGATAACACATTGATGCAGCTTGATCCGCATCAATGTGTCACAACATATACTAGCCTAAATAAGCTAACGATCTAATTAGATCAGACTATTGAGCCATTTTTTTCGCGCTACACGCACGTGCCACACTGGCAGCATCCAATTCCTGCATGGCTGTGTATTGGCTGACAAACACTTGTCCACCAAAGCGCTGCAGAAATTCTGAGCGGTGCAGTTGATCCATCACTGGACCTTTCACTTCAGATAAATGCAATTGCACGTCAGCGGCTTTTAAGCGCTCAGCAATGGCTTCCAAGCTATCCAAAGCACTGGCATCAATCAAGTTCACACCTGAGCACATCAGCACCAAGTGCTTGCACTGTGGATACTCCACCATCAACTCAATAATGCGCTCTTCCAAATAGCGTGCATTGGGGAAGTACAAGCTTTCATCCACGCGCAGCGATACTACAGTCTCACTTTGAATAACAGAAAAACGCTCGATATTGCGGAAATGCTCACTGCCTGGTAGCTGCCCCACTACTGCACTGTGCGGACGACTGGTGCGCCACAAAAATAACAGCAGCGATAAGCTCACGCCCATAATAATGCCAATCTCAACACCCATAAATAGTACGCCAATCATGGTGGCTGCTTGTGCAATAAAGTCTTGTTTGGAGAAGCGCCAGGTGCGTTTCAGCGACTTTAAATCCACCAAACTTAATACCGCAACAATAATGGTCGCCGCTAATACCGCGTGCGGTAAATTATGAAACAGTGGTGTAAAAAACAATGCTGTCAGAGCAATCCCAACTGCGGTTAACACACCCGCCATCGGTGTTTTGGCTCCCGCATCAAAGTTAACAATCGAACGTGAGAACCCACCTGTAACAGGGAAACCACCACTGACGGCCGCTGCAATATTTGCAGTGCCTAAACCCACCAACTCTTGGTCTGGATCAATACGCTCGCGACGCTTGGCCGCCAAGGTTTGTGCAACCGACACCGACTCCACAAAACCGACTAAGCTGATCAATAATGCTGCAGGTAACAACTGAATCGCTAACTGCAGATCCATGGTCGGCATACGTAAAGCTGGTAAGCCTTCAGGAATCGCACCCACCACCTGTACACCATTGTTGGCCAAATCACCCAGGGTCACCGCTAAGACAGACACAAGAATGGTCAGTACGGGACCGGTTTTAGTTAAGCTGTCCGCCCAACTTTGCGAGCAACCTAAGCCCAATAGCATGCCTTTTAATCGGGTGCGCACCAGCTGTAAAAACAGCAAGCACAAGCCACCGATGATTAATGTTGGAATATGTATCAAGGGGATCTGGGCAGCCAGCGACGGCACTAATTCTAATACCGTTTGCCCTTGCGCTTTGACCCCTAAAATATGCTTCAACTGGCTTAACGCAATCAGCAAGCCTGAGGCACTGATAAATCCAGAAATCACAGGATGACTTAAAAAGTTTGCTAAAAAGCCTAAGCGTAAGACTGCCATCAGTAGCAGTATCAGCCCTGATAACGCAGCTAAGAGCATCGCCGCACCAATATATTCTGCTGATTCAGCAGCAAACATCGGTCCTAAAGCAGCCGCAGTCATCAAGGAGATCACCGCAACCGGCCCCACAGCTAGGGTGCGACTCGAGCCAAAAATGGCATAGAGTACCAGCGGTGTAATACTGGCATACAGCCCAGTAATCGGCGGCAATCCCGCAAGCATCGCGTAGGCTAAGCTTTGCGGAATTAACATTAAGGTCACAATCACCGCGGCTAAACCATCTTTACCCGCGGTGGCTTTATCGTAAGAAGCTACCCAGTCAATACAAGGTAGCCAACGTTTTAGATTCACTCTTTTTTCCCTGCATCATAGTTACATGCTGGATCAGCAATAGAAGTATGTGGCTCATGATCAAGAATTTCAGCCTTAGCCAACCATTCACGACCTTTGAGCATCATGTCGAAGTAGATATAGGGCATAAAGCGCGCTTTAAGCTCCCAGGCAGAACGACGGGCAATCGTTGGATCCAGCGGGAAACTCGGTAACAGTTTTCCACCGTAGCCAAACTCCGCCATAATCGCTTTACCACGCTCAACAACCAGCGGGCACGCACCGTAACCGTCATAGACCGCACGTACACCACGCTCAGTCAGTACAGAAATAATATTTTCGGCAACAACAGGCGCTTGTTTACGTACTGCAGCCGCAGTTTTTGCGTTGGGCGTTGAACACACATCACCCAGACCAAAAATATTGCCAAAGCGCGTATGACGTAAGGTATCGTCGTGCACTTCCAACCAGCCATCGGCGTTAGCCAAGACACTCTCGCGAATAAAGCGCGGTGCGCGCTGCGGTGGTACTACATGTAAAAAGTCGAACGACTTTTCGACACGCTGCTGATTGCCCTCGGCATCAGTCACGTCAAACCACGCCTTACCTGCAGGGCCATCCACTTCAACTAAGTTGTGCTGGAAGTTCAGTTGAGCATTGTATTTTTTAACGTATTCCATCAGTGGTGGCACAAAATCAGCGACACCAAATAGCGCACCGCCAGCCGTATAAAACTCAGTTTCAATATTGTTTAATACGCCTTCTTTAAGCCACCAGTCTGCCGACATATACATGGCTTTCTGTGGTGCTCCAGCACATTTAATCGGCATCGGTGGCTGGGTAAATAACGCACGACCTTGACGTAAGTTCTGCACTAACTGCCAAGTATAGGATGCAAGGTCGACCATATAGTTTGAAGTCACACCGTTTTTACCTAAGGTTTCACGTACCCCTTTAATGGCATCCCAGTGCAGTTTTAAGCCTGGGCACACAATCAGTGTGCGATACGCCAACTGACGGCCATCCTCAAGAACAACAGTGCTCTTTTCAGGTAAAAACCCGGTTGCTGCCGCACGAATCCACTGCGCTTGCTCAGGAATGCATTTAGACATCTGGCGTTCAGTTTGTGAACGGGTAAAAACCCCTGCCCCGACCATGGTCCAGCCCGGCTGATAATAGTGCTGCTCACTGGGTTCAATCACACCAATACGCAGACTGGCATCGCGGCTCAATAAGCTTGCAGTGACCGCACAACCTGCAGCACCACCACCCACCACTAAAACATCATAGCGATTATGGTGTGCGCTATGAGTTGGATTAGGTGTCAGCACATCCTCTGCACTCAGTTGCTGCAAGCGCGGCAATAAACCTGTTAAGTCATAACCCGCCACTTTTGCTGCATCCACAATGGCCGCAGGATCAAGGTGATGCGCTTCACTGAGCGCCCATAAAGTGGATGAGCGAGTACCGGTACGACAAAAAGCCAGCACAGGTCCTTTTACCTGCGCCAACAATTGCGCAAAGTCTTTGATCTGCTCATCGGTTATTTGTCCTCCCACCACAGGTAAATAATGGTACTGCAGGCCTGAAGCCTGTGCAGCAGCGGCAAGATCAGCATTATTAGGCTGATCATCGCCTTCATTATCAGGGCGGTTATTAATCACTGTCAGAAAGCCCGACGAAGCGACGGAAGCCATATCTGCAGGTTGAATCTGCCCTATTACGGATAAAAAAGGCGTAAGTTTTTTGACTGCTTCCATCGATGTATCTCCTTAACAACTACAGTGCATTGAGCGGTATTTTTAAGTAGCGTACACCGTTATCTTCCGCCGGTGGTAGATCACCTGCACGCATATTTATTTGCACTGATGGCAGAATCAAAGTGGGCATCGATAAGGTCGCATCACGCGCCGTACGCATTGCCACAAATTCATCTGCAGTAATACCTTCACGTACATGAATATTATTCTGGCGCTCAGCAGCTACAGTGGTTTCGTTGCAGTATTCATCACGCCCCACTGCTTTATAGTCATGGCACATAAACATCCGTGTGCTATCAGGCAGTGTAAATAAACGCTGAATCGAGGCATACAAAGTACGCGCATCACCACCCGGAAAGTCACAACGCGCGGTGCCGTAATCAGGCATAAATAAGGTGTCACCAACAAATACCGCATCACCAATCACATAACTTAAGCATGCAGGTGTGTGCCCTGGTGTATGCATCACTTCGATTGTAAGCCCACCAAAAGCTAGGGTGTCACCTTCGCTGAGTAAGCGATCAAATTGGCTACCGTCAATCGCGAATGCCTCTTCAGCATTAAATATTTCGCCAAACACTTTTTGCACAGTCGTAATATGTGAGCCAATCGCCAGTTGGCCACCTAATTCCTGCTTGAGATAAGGTGCAGCGGATACATGGTCAGCATGCACATGGGTTTCTAAAACCCACTCAACCTGCAGTTTCTGCTCACGTACAAAAGCAATAATTTTATCAGCGCTTGCCGTGTTGGTACGGCCTGACGCCGGATCATAATCGAGTACCGAGTCAATGATCACACAGGCTGAAGAAGCTGGGTCTTGCACGACATAGCTATAGGTATAAGTGGCGGGGTCAAAAAAATTTGTAACTGAAGGTCGCATAGTACCGTCCTCGCAGACATATCAAATAAACATGTACTTGATCATACACAAGAAAAAGGAATATGCTTATAACAATTTAGAATATACCGTTAACAGCTCATATTCCAGAATAAAAAAAGGCACCGCGTGGGGTGCCTTGATGATCGCGTGATACGCAGCTGCTATTTCTTAGCGCAGCCTTTTTTACCACAGGTATTTAAACCAATCACGCTGTACAGCGGGCAGTTACCGAGCGCACCAGTAATCACTGGAACAACACCCAACCAACCCCATACACCCACTGTACCTGTCAGCGCCAGAGCAATAAGCACCAGCCCTACAATAACTCGTACAGCACGATCAATAGTTCCCATATTGCTTTTCATAATAATTCCTTCCTCACTGCTGCTTTTAGGATGTGACACAAGCAATATACTATACAACACAATAGATTGTTTCTAATGATCTACTTTTTTTGTAAAGTAATATCTGAGGCTATATTACTCAGCAGCAGGACAATACATCGCGTATAAAGTTTCAATGACAGCTAAAGCTTGTGGACTACTGATGTTGTAATAGATCTGCCGACCTTCGCGGCGTGTCTCCACTAAGCCTTCACGGCGTAGTACACCCAATTGCTGAGATAAAGTTGGTTGCACAATATTTAGACGATCTTCGAGCTCGCCCACATTCATCTCGCCATGTACCAACTGGCATAGCAGCAAAAGACGATCAGGATTACCCAGCGCTTTTAATAGCTGCCCTGCAGCAGCGGCATTATCACGCAGTTGTTCAATGTCGATAAAAACAGCCGAGTCACTCATTTACTACACCCCAAATCAAGTCATCGCAGCATTGGCTTATAGACTCCAAGTTAAATTAAGCTTGGTATGCCTCAAAAAATACGCGTTTTATTAGAGACTTATATTACCCTGCTCTATGCATTACCGAAACGAGCATATGCATCTAAGCTTATAATACAAAAAAACATTTAACCTTTAAATATATTATACGCCTGTAGTGGACTGTCCCATTTTGATGTACAGCAAGAGTTACTCTTTAACTTTTTCTGGCACAGTCAACGCCCAAACGAAGCCCCATAATAAAGCACCCGCACCTAGCCAGAATGCACCTTGCAGGGTACCGCTGGCGGCTAACCATTGCGCCGTCAGCCAAGGCCCTGTGAGCTGGGTAAAGCCATAGAGTGCTACCAGAGCAGCTGATAAGCGCGGACCCTGATGTGGATGCAAAGTGCGCGCTAAACGCTGAGTTAACAGCACCGTGCCTAAAAACGTACCACCGACTAATATAGCGCAGAGCACCACACCCCAAGCCGCGGGCAATAACAACACCGCCAAGACACCTAGCAACTGTAGAATATAATTTAAACGCAGCGCCAGCGCATCGCCCATACGAGCACCCAGCTTGTTCCAGATCCACGGTGCCGGCAAGGTGGCTAAGGCCACCAGTAACCAGCTGCCATCGATCAAAAAGCTACCCGGCTCAACGTGCAAACGGGCCAGCATCGGTAAAAACGTCATCGGCAAGATATAACCTAAGCCAGCGCCTGCATAAGAGAAAAATAGTGGCGTACTCGCACGGTCAAAGAGACGCGTTGAAGGTGCGTGCCCCTGATCTTTAGGTAAGGCAATAGGCGCTGGAATATCCAATACGGCCAATTGCCGCCAGCCCCACCAGGCTAAAGGCACACTGAGTAAAAACGCCGGCCACCAGCGATCCGCACCCTGCAACCATTGCGCTGGAAAAGCCACCAAGGCACTGGAGACTAATAAACCCACACCAACACCCAGATACACCAAACCACTGGCAGCGGCACGGCCATGGCGCGCCAGCCATTCTAGAATCAAGGACGGTGCTTGCACAAAGACAATACCGTTAGTAATGCCGTTGATCAGACGCAATACTGATAACGCTTCAACGCTCTCAGCTTGTGTCTGCAATAAAGTACTTAAGACGTTAATAGCCAACGCCCAAGGCAATACTGTATGAATCTGTGCAACACGATGCCAACGCATCGCCAACAGCGCGCCGACTAAATAGCCAAGGTAGTTCCAGCTGGCAACATCCGCGCCCTGCTTGAGACTCAGCACCCCATCTTCAACCAACCATGGCAGCAATGGAGTATAAATAAAACGCCCTAAAGTATGCACCACCAGCAGCACCAATGCGCCAGCAACAATCACCCGTAACAGGTCTGGAGTTTTCTCAGTCATAGGTATTATTCTTATTGTTAAAAAGTCAGTGTGCAGGGCTTTGGCGAACGACGCTTTGCGACATTAGTGGCAAAGCGTCGCAGCAGCTTTTATCCCTGAATCCTTGCTAAGCAGGTGAAAAACTGTACTCGCCATGCGGCCTGCTGCGGTAAAGCGATAAAAAACGGATTTAAATAACTGTCGCGCGCAGCATAGGTTAATGGCTCGCCTTGCAGATTTAGTACTTGGCCACCAGCACCTTCAAGCACACCTTGAGCAGCTGCGGTATCCCACTGCGAAGTAGGCGCAAGACGTGGGTACAGATCCGCAGCACCTTCTGCCATCTGGCAAAACTTCAGTGAACTACCGACATTGACCAAGCTCAGCGCTGGAAACTCTTGCGCTAAACCCTGCAGTAAAGTTTCTTGCTCTGGACTGCTATGGCGTTTACTGGCCACCACTAATAACTCATCCTGCGGCGCGGTGCGCATCTGCAAGGTACGCGTCTCGCCCTGCGCATCCTGACAGTAAGCACCTAGTTCAAGGCCACCGTAATACACAGCACCGGTGACTGGTACGCCCACCACTCCAAACACTACACGCCCTTGTTCAATTAAGGCGACATTCACCGTGTACTCATCACTGCCGCTGATAAATTCCTTGGTGCCATCTAAAGGATCGACCAACCACCAGCGCGTCCATTGCTCACGCTGGCTTAAAGGAATATCGCAATCTTCTTCTGAGAGCACAGGAATGCTGCTGTCTAACGCCGCTAAGCCTGCAGCTAATACTTGATGTGCCGCCATATCTGCTGCAGTCACAGGCGAATCATCCGCTTTAGTCTGCACCGCCACATCAGCCTGCCAGTAGGGCAAAGTGACTTGACCCGCAGCCTGCACTAACTCAAGTACAGCTGGCATCAAAGGATGCATCATGGCTGAAACTCTCCACGTTGCTGCAGTAAATCACGCACCACATACATCGCTGCTAAAGCGCGTCCTTCAGTAAACTGTGGATGCTCTAATAAGCCCACTAGATTACGCAAACTCACAGTATCCACCCGCATCAACTCAGGCTCATCACCCTCAAGTCGCGACGGGTATAAATCACGCGCCAGCACCACGGTAATGCATTGGCTCATATAGCCCGGCGATAAGCTCAGCTGCGCAATCACTTCCAAAGAACGTGCGGCAAAACCGGCTTCTTCTTGCAGCTCCCGGTTGGCCGCTTGTAAGGCATCTTCACCGGGATCAATTAACCCCTTAGGTAATGACAGCTCATAGTTTTCGCTGCCGGCGCAATATTCTTCAACCAACAGCACGTTTTCATCATCGGCCATGGCGACAATCATTACCGCACCTAAACCACCGGCTTTACCGCGCAAGCGCTCATACGTGCGCTCAACACCATTACTAAAGCGCAGCTGTAATTGTTCAACACGAAAAATATTACTGCGTGCCACTTCTTCACAGGTCAAGATGACTGGTTTTTCTCGCATAACAAAACTCCCAATACTGATACAGGTATCATAGCGCGCTTGAACGCAGTTTTAGAGAGATTTAACTATGCAACAACTTCCTTGGGCGCAAATTGATACCGTTTTATTAGATATGGACGGCACTTTGCTCGACCTGCACTTTGATAATCATTTTTGGCTGCACTATTTACCACAATGTTATGCCGATAAAAATGGACTCTCACGCGCCGACGCCGATGCCTATTTACAGCCTTTATTTGCTTCTTATACGGGTCAGCTTAATTGGTACTGCATGGATTTCTGGAGCAAAACGCTGGACCTACCGATCAAACAAATGAAGCGTGACACCGCACATTTAATTGATCTGCGCGCCAATTCAGATGAATTTCTAGCTGCCCTAAAGCAGGCTGGTAAGCGCTGTGTATTAGTCACTAATGCTCACCGTGATTCCTTACATATCAAACTTGAGAAAGTGCATTTAGAGCCGTTGCTGGATGTGATTGTCAGTTCGCATGATTACGGCTATCCAAAAGAAGATCAGCGCTTCTGGACGAGCTTAAGTGAGCAAGTCGACTATCAGCCTGAGCGTAGCTTATTTATTGATGACAGCTTACCGGTACTGCGCAGTGCTCAGCGTTACGGCATCGGTCATTTACGCGCGGTACTGCAACCTGACAGCCAAGGCGCACATAAAGACTGTGCAGAATTTATCCCATCAACGGATTTATTAACTTTAGTCAGCAATCTATAAGCACGGCCCGCGGGCCTTATAGTCTGGGCCGCTCACAGCGCAAGATTAGTCAGCACTACAGAACCCTGATGAGCTAAGCAGCACGTTCTGCTTGGCGCGACCAGCTAGTAGTCGAAGATATACTCAGGTTTGAGGATGTCTTTAAGCTGGTTGTAATCCAGACTTAAACGTATATCGCCTTCAACATAGGGTCCTAAGATATAGGGTGGATAGCTGAAGGTCAGGCCCTGTTCATTAAAGACAACATTATCTACCATTGACATCCTCACCGTCCTAAAGATACGGTGATTCCTACTGCTAGACGGCCATGCCCGACCGCGAGAATGTTACGTGCCGCGTTGATATCGCGGTCGTGAGTGACACCGCACTCACACGTCCATTCTCTTATTCCAAGCCCTGCGATACCTTTCGGCCTGCTGTCGGGCAAAGCGCCACAATTGCTACAGGTTTGGGTGGTGTACGCCTCGTTAACTTCCTTAAAGACAATGCCTGCGTGATCGCACTTATATTCCAGCATTGTTTTTAATTGGCCCCAGCCAGCGTCTAGCACTGATTTGGCCATCTTGGTTTTAACGAGTTTTAAGCTACTGACATTGCCAACA
>DASRNZ010000152.1:0-2682 GCA_035647155.1 Thiopseudomonas sp. | reverse complement strand
CAATCTGAAACGCTAAAAGCCGCTGTTAGAGGTGTGGATTCACGATTGGTAGGTACGGAAGTCGGTAGTGCTGTTATCTTGTCGAGCGACAGGCAGGTAATTTGTGCACCACCAGCAATGGACTATCAGGCGGGTGATATTTTATCGGTCGATGGTGTGCGCGTGAATATCCTAGCTGTGCAGCGCATTCCAGAGGCTGGTACAACTGTTGCCGTAAAGTTTATTATTCGGAGCTAATCATGATATACACCATTGAAAACACTTCTGGAATCGGCAAGCCTGTTAGGGTTTTCGTTAACGGTAATGAGGTCGAGAACGTCGTATCAGCAGATACATCCAGTGGGGTTGTTGTGTATATGCCGCAACCTATTCGAGTTAAAAAAGGCGCGGATTATATATACACTCGCGAACTGCGCGGGAAAGTGACAGTGGAGCCACTCTAATGGCACTACGTCCAACCAGATCGCAAGCGCGCCAATTTGCTGAATTACTAAGCAAACACGAGCCTGCGATCCGGCAGGCATTCATGCGCGCCGTGGTTGATCTGCAGGCTAATGTAGATTGGCCAGCACTTCTTGCCGCGCTTGAATCAGGTTCGACGTTTAGCGCAGTGCAGGCGCTCAATATCAATGAGGGCGCGTTTAACGAATACAGCCAGGTATTGACCAGCGTTTTTGTTGAGTCAGGCACTGCCACGGCCTCGCTGATTGTTGGCACAGGCCAGGGCGCTATTGGTCTGCGATTCAATCTGCAAAATCCAGCAGCTGAGAAATGGATTCGGCAGAACGTTGCGACTCGAGTGGTTGGTTTTGTGCAAGAGCAGGTCGAGGTGGCGCGCGAGGTGATTGCGGCAGGGTACGCTCAGGGGCATCACCCGCATACGATTGCGCTAGACCTTGCAGGCAGGGTAACGAATGGAACGAGGCAGGGCGGTATCATGGGGCTGGACGCACCAAGGGCAGCGAGGCTTGCTAAAGTATCAGAGGGTATGCGCTCGGCTAATGGCGTGCAAGACTTAGTTGTGCAGCGATTAGACGGAAGCCTTGCAATGCGATACAAGGTCAATAAAGCAACCGAGCATCGCATTCTATCGGCATACGCTAAGGGCGAGGCCGTACCAGAGGCTCAGCGTATACTGTCAGAACGCCAATACAGTAACGCACTGCTAAAGGCGCGCGCGGACACTGTAGCGACCACTGAGACCTCAGCAGCAGTTATGGGTGCGCGTGATAATGCGTGGGAGCAAGCAGCACAGGAGCAAGGATTAGACCGAAACGCAGTCATAAAAACGTGGCGCCATAGGCGTGGTGCTGATGGGCGTATAACCCATATTGAGATGGCGGGTGTGTCGGTGCAGGGGCTTGATACGCCGTTTGTGCTTAGTGACGGATCGGTTATGCTTTATCCGCATGATCCAGCAGGCGGAGCGCATAACGTGATAAATTGTGGATGTGACGTAGAATATAAACTGGTCAGGCGCGTTAGTTGACAGCATGCTGCAATTGGTCTAAATTGCACCTGTCGAGTCCTTTCCTCGGCGCTCTAAAGTTTAGCCCCGCACCATAATGTGTAATGGTTGCGGGGTTTTTTTGTGCCCGCACAAAATAAAGTATGAATAATGTTTGAGATCCCTGCAAAAGTATGTATAATTAGAACCATAGAGAGACACAACAACCACGGAGAAGACGAGATGACTAAGGCAAACTTCAAAAAAGCAATGAAAGACGCAATGGCTAAGTACAGCTTCGATGTTAACTGCGCCGCCAAGATGGCCATGGCTAATTACCCAGAGCACTTCGAGGCAATCACCGCTGCCAAGATCGCAATTACTCAGGAAGAGATGGGCATCGCATGAGCGGCCCATCGTTCACAACGCCGGGCGTGACAACCCGGCAGAACCACCTACAGATAATCAGAGTTATTTGTAAGAGCGAGGGAAAGGATAAAGCCATCAGGTACTGGCTCAGAGAGTGCCCAAGAATTAGCAGGAAAGCATTTGAGGAGGCTTGTAAATGAATCAGTGTGACGGGCGCCAAAAACGCCCCTATAACACCAAAACCAAACGCCGCACCTACACCGTAACGAATGAGGTTCACGCGGAGCTACAGAGACTTGGGCAAGGTAACGCATCGCGTGGTATTCGTGAAGCCGTGAAGGCCGCACAGGTGCGCTCACTGGAGCAGCCAAAACAATGATGCCTGTGCGCGTGTGCGTGCAGCGAGGGGAGTTATGAAAAACCTAACTGTATTATCAGATCTTGAAAACCTAACAATGAGTAGCCTTGATATTGCTAAGGTGACTGGAAAGCGACATGGTCACGTTATCCGTGATATTCGCGTAATGATCAAAGACTTAAAACATGATCCAAATATGGAACATGTATCAGAAGACAAAGATTCACGCGGCTATACCAAGCAAATGCACTTGCCGCAACGTGAGACGCTAATCCTTATCAGCGGTTACAGCACTGAGTTACGCGCCAAGATTATTGACCGGTGGGCTGAGCTTGAGATCAAAGAAAAAGCAAGGCTGCAAAAAGAGGCAGACCGAAACGCTGCACGACTACAAGCGCCGCAAATGTCGTGGGCATTAAAAGAAAGCCGCGAAGCTCAAGGGAAGCCAACACCTAGCCACGTATACTCAAACGATTACGATATGATCAATATTATTGTGCTAGGGAAA
>DASRNZ010000151.1:0-3403 GCA_035647155.1 Thiopseudomonas sp. | reverse complement strand
GTCTTCTGGAAATGCAAACCCCGCAACACTCCTTTGCGGGAGCGGGAGTGATTATCCTGCACAAAGGGCAATGTAATTCCAGCCATGTGCGCATAGCGTTCAGTGCTGAAGGTTTCTTTGAAAAAGCCGCGGTGATCACCGAACACTTTGGGTTCAATAATTTTGACGCCAGCTAATGGGGTGTCTATGACGTTCATATAATTACATCTCTTCTTGGGCCAGCTTTAATAAATACTGGCCATAGCCGGTTTTTTCTAACAACTCACCTTGGGCAAGCATTTGTTCGCGGGTGAGCCAGCCATTACGGTACGCGATTTCTTCTAAGCAAGCGATTTTAAGCCCTTGGCGGTGCTCTACCGTTTGCACAAACATACTGGCTTCTAGCAGGCTTTCATGGGTGCCGGTATCTAACCAGGCAAAACCGCGGCCCAGTAATTCAACATTTAGATCGCCGCGCTGCAGATACGCTTGGTTCACCGAAGTGATCTCTAATTCGCCGCGATCTGAAGGCTTGACCTGCTTGGCAATCTTTATGACATCGTTATCGTAGAAATACAGTCCAGTCACTGCATAATTGGACTTAGGTTGTGCAGGCTTTTCTTCGATAGACAGGGCTTTGCCACTCTCATCAAAGTCGACGACACCAAAACGCTCAGGATCATTGACTTGATAGCCGAAAATAGTAGCCCCTGAGCGGCGGCTGGCTGCCGCTTTCAGTTGACGGCTAAAACTTTGCCCATAGAAGATGTTGTCGCCTAAGACCAAACAAACACTGCTATCACCGATAAATTCTTCGCCAATAATAAAGGCCTGCGCTAAGCCGTCTGGGGTGGGTTGTTCTGCATAGCTCAACTTGATGCCATAGTCAGAGCCATCCCCCAGTAATTTTTGAAAATTAGGCAGATCGTTCGGTGTGGAGATCACTAGCACTTCGCGAATGCCTGCCAGCATAAGCACTGACAGGGGGTAAAAGATCATCGGTTTGTCGTAAATAGGCAGCAGTTGCTTAGAAACGCCCTTAGTGATGGGGTATAAGCGGGTGCCGGAACCGCCGGCTAAGATAATACCCTTCATTGCTGGTGAAGCGTTAGAAGTGAGGGGTGAGGTGTTTTGTGTGTTCACAGTCATTTGTTTTTCTCTAAATACTTAATTAAACCGCCTAGTTGAGAAAAGGTGTGTTCAATGAGGTTTTTTGATTCTTGTGCGTTGCTTGTAAACTGTAAGTCTTCTGAAATTAACAACTGGGTTTCAACTTCACTTAATGAACCGCGCGCCATATAAAGAAACCTTAGGAAATCAGCGTTACTTCCTCGTGCAGCCCCTTCGGCTATATTGCTGGCTACAGAGACTGCAGCTCTTCTCATTTGATTGGTTAGGCCAAACTTCTCTTCGTTTGGGAAGCTTTTTGTGCATTGATATATTGATTTGACTAATTGCATTGAGTACTGCCAAGCACGTAGTTCAAAATGTTTTCTTGCCATGGCTCCTGCCTCCTTAATAAATTCCTTTTATATCCGGCGTTATCAGCTATACCATCTTCACCCCTCACCCCTCACGCTCCACCTCTTACACCAAGCCTTTGCCTCTGATACGACCCGTCTTGCACTCTTTCACACCACTCTGAGTTATCTAAATACCACTGCACAGTTTTACGCAGGCCCGTTTCGAACGTTTCTTCAGGCACCCAGCCCAGCTCGCGTTCAATTTTGCTGGCATCGATGGCATAGCGGCGGTCGTGGCCAGGTCTATCACTTACATAGGTGATGAGTGAGGAGTAAGTGGTTAGTGAAGGGTGAGGGGTGTGGTGTGAAGCGGTGATTTTTTCATTCTTCACGCTTAACTCTTCACTCCTTACATTTGACTCATAACGTGGGACTAGCTCATCAAGTATCGCGCAGATGCTTTGCACAACTTCGAGGTTGGTTTTTTCGTTATGCCCGCCAATATTGTAGGTTTCTCCAACTGCGCCTTCAGTGGCTACTTTAATTAAGGCGCGGGCATGGTCTTCAACATACAGCCAGTCGCGGATTTGGTCGCCTTTGCCGTAGATAGGTAAGGGCTTGCCTTCTAGAGCGTTGAGTATCATCAGCGGAATCAATTTTTCTGGAAAGTGGTACGGGCCGTAGTTGTTGGAGCAGTTGCTGACCAGTGTCGGAAGGCCATAAGTACGCAGCCAAGCACGGACTAAATGGTCACTCGAAGCCTTAGAGGCAGAGTAAGGCGAGCTTGGTGCGTAGGGCGTTTGTTCGGTGAATAATGGTAAGGGGTGAGGTGTGGATGAGCTGTGATCACTCTTTACTCCTAACTCTTCACCCCTCACAGCATCTGAGGGATGCGGTAGATCGCCGTAGACTTCATCAGTACTTATATGGTGGAAGCGGAAGTTTGACTTTTTATTATCATCGAGCGTGCTCCAATAGGCTCGCGCGGCTTCCAGTAAGTTATAAGTACCCACTATATTGGTTTGGATAAAATCCCCGGGTCCATCAATGGAGCGGTCCACATGACTTTCTGCGGCTAAATGCATCACAACATCCGGTTGATGCTCATTAAAGACACGGGCTAGCTCAGCGGGATCGCAAATATCCACCTGCTCAAACGTATAACGGGGACTGTCACTTACCATGGCACAGGATTCTAAATTGCCTGCATAGGTGAGTTTATCCAAGTTAATGACGCTATGTTCGGTATGCTGGATAAGCTGGCGCACCACCGCAGAGCCGATAAAACCGGCGCCGCCGGTAACGAGAAATATCATATATAGCCTAACTAAATAGCCTTAAATTCGTATAGCAATGTGATAAATGAAACAGCAGGTAGAGAGCAAGCTTTCAGTAAGTACTTTTAAAGCTCAAAAACCTCAAAATCTATGAGTTTATATGTGGCTACGCTGCTGCTACCTGAAAATAGTCTAATGCTACCAAAACAAATTGGATTTAACCTGTATAAAGTTTGAGTGACAGGGTAGATAAGGCATATTTGCGCATTCTTTTTCGAAAACACTGGTTGCTTCGCTAACAGGTCAAGCTCATACGCACAGTAAAGCACTTTTCTCGGCTGTGCTAGAATTACCCTTTTATTTCGCAGTAATGGAGCCGTTGGGATTATGTTGAGCTATTTTCGTGGGTATCGTGAGCGTGGCTGGCATCCCATTAATGCAGAGGAGTATCGAGCGGCGTGGCTGCGCTGGGGTGGCAGTGTGGTGACGCACCCAGATGTGGTTGAGCGTTTATCGGATTTGGCTGATATTAGCGTGCGCTATCTTGGCTGCTCTAAAGATGGCGAGCTTACCGCAGCTATAGCAACCTGGGGGCGGCATTTGGCCTTATCTAAAGCTGTGCTCAATCAACAAAAAAAGCGTGGCGTGTTTGATTTAGGTAATGCGGAAATCATTCTGCCGCAA
>DASRNZ010000150.1:0-24302 GCA_035647155.1 Thiopseudomonas sp. | reverse complement strand
GGTGTGCTTAATCATGCTGTATACAATACCAGTACTTACCCTTAGCGCCAATACTTTAGCAGTCTATTAAGGGGCGGCTTGCGCCGCCCTCGCTATCCATCCTCGCACTAAAAGTACGAGGTCTTTCGCGAAACTGATAATAATAAGAGTACGCCCAGATGCGCAATATGTTGCAGAGCTGCGGTGCTATCGACAGAAATGCCAATATAGTCAGCTAAACCAGCAATCAAAAAGCCAGCAGCAAGGTAGCCGATCAGGGGTGGCAGTCCAATCAGGCGCACGCCAATGCCTAAGCTAAACGCAAATACAATCCATACGGCTTCAATCACGACAGTTCCTATGGGGGCGGTCAATTCAATAGGCTGGGCATTTTAGCAAACAACGGCGGCCAGCTAAGAATAATTTGCTGCTGGCTGCCGTTATCTTTGTTTAGGAGTCTATTGGTGTTGTCGTTGAGTGATGTGTGACAGCCTCTTTAGGGCGGGGAGGTTGTCAAAGAATGTTGAGTATCTGTTGAGCGGCCTGTTGACCACTGTGCCAAGCGCCGTAGACATCGCCATGACTGCACCAGTCACCTGCGATATACAGGCCGCGTTGCGGGTCAGCTAAGTTATCCACAGGGGTCTTCAGCGCTCCTAAGCCATAACGCCAGCGATGCGCAAATGCGCTGTCGTGCTCTGGTAGCGGCGTAGCAAGTAAAGCAGCAAAAGCCTCTGTGAGTGTGGCTATCACCTGCTCACGCTCATCGGTAAGATGCTCAATGCTCCACTCCACGCTGGCCCTTAGCATCCAGGTCTGCATTGGATGATCGTCAGCCAGTGGTGTTTGGATGATATCGGCCAGTATGCCGTTGTGATGCGCAAGATACGGCGTGCTAGATAGCGGCTGTTTAAACCCTAAAGCTACCATCCACACGGGCTGCATATCGACTGTGGCGGCGTGCTCTGCTAAATCAGGTGCGCAATCCTTGAGCAAGATCTGCGCTTGCGGTGCAGGTATGGCCACAATTAACTGCTGAAAGGGGCCATGCAGATGGTCGTGTTGATCAGATAATAACCAGCCCTTTGTGCTGTGATTCAGCTTATAAATTTCACAGGCAAAGTGGGTGGTGATATTGCCCAATAGATTACGGGTGAGGGCGCTCATATAGGGTGTGCCAGTCCACTCTTTTTGCTCAGCCGTACTTTGCTCAACCCAACCGGCTTGCTGCCAGCTGTGCAGTTCCTCAAGAAATGCTGAGTCGTCAGTACTGAAACTTTGTGCGCCTAAGTTCACCCGTCCCATATCACTGCGCTTACTGGCTAAACGCCCACCACTGCCACGACTCTTTTCAAAGACTTGTACGTTATGTCCTGCTGCTGTCAGAGTTCTGGCGGCAGTGATTCCGGCCATTCCGGCACCAATAATGGCAATTTTAGAAGACGACATAAAAATTCCTTGCCCACAAATAGATTTATACGAATATTTAACATTCCTGTATAACAAATACTTATACTTAATTAAATATATTGTACAAGTATTTGTGGCCTATCTATAGTTTAATGATGGCAATAGCGTTTTTTATTAAGCGTTCCCGTGCGATTGAATAGGCTGATTCGATTCGACAGCACACCCTGCAGGAGATCTTAACAATGCGTATTTTAATAACGGGTGGTACCGGTTTAATTGGCCGTAATTTATGCCGGTTGTGGTTGGCGCAAGGTCATGAACTCTATGTTTGGAGTCGCAGGCCTGAGCAGGTGAAAGCACTATGCGGTGAGGCTGTACAGCCTGTTGCTGAATTGACTGAGCTGAATGCAGTGCAGTTGGATGCGGTGATTAACTTAGCTGGCGCACCGATTGCTGATCGACCTTGGACCAAGGCCCGCCGTAGATTGTTGCGTGACAGTCGCATCGCTTTAACTGAGCGCCTCGTGAGCTGGTTGGCTACTTTAGAGCATAAACCTGAAGTATTGATCTCAGGTTCGGCGGTGGGTTGGTACGGTGATGGCGGCGAGCACGTGTTAACTGAAAGCAGTCCTATCCAAAAATCAGACTTTGCCACACAGCTGTGTGCTGATTGGGAAACTGCAGCGCAGGCTGCGGAGCCGTTGGGTATTCGTGTGGTATTAGTGCGTACGGGTTTGGTGTTGACGGGCCAAGGTGGATTCTTATCACGCTTATTACCCCTGTTTCGTTTAGGGCTGGGCGGTAAGCAAGGTAGTGGTCAGCAATGGATGCCATGGGTGCATTTACATGATGAAGTGGCGTTAATTGATCACCTGTTGCGCAGCGATGATGCGCAAGGCCCATACAATGCCTGTGCGCCGCAGCCGGTCCGTAATCAGGATTTCGCTAAGACTCTGGGTCAGCATGTGCGCCGTCCAGCGTTTATGGCCGCCCCTGGTTTTGTGTTGAAGCTGATGCTCGGTGATATGGCCGGTTTATTATTAGGCGGGCAGAATATACGACCTGAGCGCACCCAAGAGATCGGTTTTGAGTTTAAGTATCAGGATCTAACATCGGCCTTAGCAGAATTGTAACTAAGCGCAATCAGCCTGCAGCAGCGGACTGATGTGCGCAGGATGTTGGATCCGCTGCTGCGCAAATAAGTCCACCACATGGCCGATCACGGTCAAGGTGGGTGGCGTGAGTTGTCCGCTAGCTGCCATTTCTTTGAGTTGCGCTACTGTGCCACGTACGACCTGTTGGTTGGCATAAGTACCATGACCAATTAAAGCTGCAGGTGTATCCGCCGCGAGGCCTGCACGCATCAGATTATTGGAAATATCTTCTAGAGCACTTAAGCCCATATAAAACACCAGTGTTTGATTGGGACTCGCCAAACTTTGCCACTGTAAATTGAGTGCACCGTCTTTTTGCAAATGACCGGTAATAAACTGACAGGATTGCGCCACGCCACGATGGGTCAGCGGAATGCCTGCGTAGGCAGTGCAACCGGACGCTGCAGTAATCCCCGGTACGACTTGGCAGCTGACTTGTAGTTTCAATAGAAAATCCAGCTCTTCAGAACCACGGCCAAAAATAAACGGATCACCACCTTTGAGGCGTGCCACTTTTAAGCCTTGTTGCGCTAAATCAGCTAATAATTGATTGGTGTGTTCTTGCGGCACGCTGTGATGGCCGCTGGCTTTACCGACATAATGACGTGCGCAACGTTGTGGAATCAGCGCCATCAATTCTGCGCTGACAAGACGGTCATAGACCACGGCATCGGCTTGTTGCAGCAAACTCCAAGCACGTAAGGTCAGCAAGCTCGGATCACCAGGACCGGCACCAATCAAGGCGACTTCGCCAGGGGCAAAGGCTGCGTGTAGCGAAGTAGGAAATGCGGTTGTCTGATCCATATTGGCTCCAAAGTGACCGAGGGTCAGCAATGTATTATTGGGCCTACACTGAGCATTGGTATCACTTAAAGCGTCACCTGAGTGGCTGCTGTTCAGTTGGATCTAATGGCGTCTTGAGGCGATTGGTATAATGATAGCATTCGTTATGCTTTGCAGTTATATCGATTTCTTATAGTCTTAAAACTGAATGCTTGCTGCAATACGCTCAAGGGAGGGGTGTTGTTAGCTGTGTGTAACTGAAGAAAAAGGGTGTGGTAGTGCGGACATATAAGAAGGGTCAGTAAAAAATGCCACGCTAATAAGCCAACTCCAGAGGGTTTAGGCTCACTAGCATGGCGTTTTTTAGGATTTTAATTCAGACTTAAAATCCAGTCAGCGAGAATCTTCGCTTCGTCTTCAGTGACCACGTTAGCCGGCATCGGGATTGGCCCCCACATACCTGAGCTGCCTTTTTTGATATTGTGAGCGATTGCTTCAGCAGCGCCTTCAACACCTGCATTTTTTGCCGCCACGTCTTTAAGTGCTGGACCCACCATTTTGTTGTTGACTGAGTGACAGGCGACACACATATTGCTTTTGAATATTGTTTCACCATCCTTTGCTAACGCAGGTTGTGCAGCAAAGGCAGCACCCACGACAAACGTTGTAATGAATAGCTTTTTCATATGTATTCCTTAAGGCTAGTAATAAGCATGTCGTAAGAGACTTATTACAGATCGTATTGGTTCTCGTTAACATCTATTTTAACAGATTTCAGCAGAATTCCCCCCACCTCTCTAAAGTGGCGGGTAGTTCATGTCACCAAGGTGTCTATTATTTAGCTGAATTATTCAGCCATTATTTTTGGTAACTGTTCCGCTAGTTTGCGTACATTTAGAGGCGCACGGATAAAGCCATATTGACGACCGTCTGGGCTGATAATCGCCAAGTTACCGCTGTGATCAACGGTATAGCGTGCCGTACGGGTATCACCTGGAATAAAGGGGATACTCAGTGCATTACTTAGGGTTTGAATGTCCGGCATGTCACCGGTTAAGCCAATAAATTCAGGGTCAAAATACTGTAAGTACGATTTTAATTGCTCAGTGGTATCGCGATTGGGATCAACACTGACCATTAACACTCGCAGATTTTTTTTAGCTTCTTCTGGCAGTAGTTTTTTTAGCTGGCGCAACTCAGCCAAGGTCGTTGGGCAAATATCTGGGCAAAAAGTATAGCCAAAATACACCAAGCTCCACTGGCCAGTTAATGCTTGAGTGTCTTGTAGTTCCGCGTGGGTACTGGCCATGTGTAAGGCGGGTACTTCACGGCTTTTCGGTAAAACGATAATGCCGGCATCACGAACAGCTTGGGCTTGGTCGCCGTTTGTATTCAGATAGTTACCGGCCAGTACGCCAATTACAACAGCAAATAAGATACCTACAATAGCTAAAATTAGCGTACGGCCTTTACTTGAATACGACATACAACGTCCTTAGTAATATTTAAATATGTGTGCCAATGCAGGCGTGCTGCACAGTATAGAGTAGCTCTAGCGACTGAGTACTAGTGTCGATATGTCGCAGTATATAGTTGCAAACGGTATCTATTTAAAGCGTTAGTAGTGTTTACTTGCAGTGGAGATGATCATTACACAAGCAGCCAAGCTGTGCCGTGTTTTATGTGTAGCCTGTTACACTGCTTAATTCAAGTAAAGGAGCTCGCCATGTCTGCTCATCCGTTTGCTGCGCTGACCCCTGATTTAGTTTTAGATGCAGTAGAAAGCTTAGGCTTTTTAAGTGATGCGCGTGTACTGGCGCTTAATAGTTACGAAAATCGTGTTTATCAAGTGGGGATTGAAGATAATGCCCCGCTGATTGCTAAGTTCTATCGCCCAGAGCGTTGGAGTACGGCGCAAATTCTTGAAGAGCATGCCTTTTCTTTTGAGTTGGCCGAATGTGATGTGCCGCTGGTGGCACCGATGCAACATAACGGCCAAAGCTTATTTGAGCATGCGGGTTTTCGTTTTGCCTTATTTGAGCGTCGTGGTGGGCGTGCGCCAGAGCCGGGTAATTTAAATCAGCTATATCGCTTAGGGCAGCTACTCGGTCGCTTACATGCAGTGGGTGCCAGTAAGCCCTTTATTGAGCGTCCTGAACTGAGTGTTGCCAGTTATGGGCATGCTTCGTTTGCGCGCTTGCGCAGTGGCGAACATGTGCCGAAAAGCTTACGCCCCGCTTGGGAATCAGTGGTTGCTGACTTGCTGGTTAAGGTCGATTCGTTATTTGCCGAAAACCCCTACACCTCAATACGTGTGCACGGCGATTGCCATCCCGGTAACTTGTTATGCCGTGATGAAAGCTTTTTTATGGTCGATCTGGATGACTGTCGTATGGGGCCTGCTATTCAAGATCTGTGGATGATGTTGGCGGGTGATTATCAAGAGCGTTTATCGCAGTTATCCGAATTAGTCGATGGTTACCAAGAGTTTTATGACTTTTCACCGCGTGAGCTACCATTAATTGAGGGCTTACGCGCTTTACGTTTGCTGCATTACAGTGCTTGGCTGGCGCAGCGCTGGGATGATCCGGCATTTCCGCAAAGCTTTCCTTGGTTTGGTACCGAGCGTTATTGGGGTGAGCAAATTTTGATTTTGCGCGAGCAACGTGCAGCTTTAGACGAGCCGTTCTTAAAGCTTTTTTAATAGTGGGCAAGACATCTGTATGGATGCCCCTTAGAATCAACTAAACTTTTAGTTAGCTGGCTAACAAATATGAGCTTTACTCCCAATCCCCGTCGCGGTTATGTGCTGGGCCTGTTGGCCTATAGTATTTGGGGCCTGTTCCCGCTGTATTTTAAAACCTTAGAGGGTACTCCAGCCGAAGAGGTGATTGTCCACCGAGTTATCTGGTCAGCACTCTTTAGTGCCGGGCTTTTACTGGCGTGGCGACACCGTGGTTGGTGGCAAGAGCTTTATCATCACCCTAAACGTTTTTTGATGTTAGCCGCCTCGGGTACTTTGATTGCCACTAACTGGCTGATTTATGTGTGGGCCGTGCACAATGATCGCATGGTGGAAGCCAGTCTGGGCTATTACATCAACCCCTTAGTGAATGTCTTATTGGCCATGCTATTTCTGCGTGAGCGTTTACGGCGTTTGCAGTGGATAGCGATTGCCTTAGCTGCCATTGGCGTCGGGCTGCAAGTCTGGAGTCTAGGTAAAATACCTTGGATTTCTTTGGTTTTAGCCTGTTCATTTGGTTTTTATGGGTTGATTCGCAAGCAAGCCCCAGTGGCTGCTTTGCCTGGACTGACAGTGGAAACTTGGATGTTGCTACCTGTAGCGCTTGGATGGCTATGGCTTAATCCGCAAGCGGTCAGTATGCAAAGTGAATTTGTTGGCAGTGGCCAAATGTTTTGGTTAGCCGCCGCAGGGCCGGTGACTTTATTGCCACTGCTGTGCTTTAACGAAGCGGCTAAAAACCTACCCTATGCCTCATTGGCATTTCTACAGTACATCACTCCGACAGTATTGTTGCTGTTAGCGGTGCTGGTGTTTAAAGAGCCGTTTTCTGCGGATTCGTTTATCTTCTTTGGCTTTATTTGGGCGGCATTGGCTGTGTATAGCTGGGATGCTTTGCGGATTCTAAAGCGAGGCCGTAAGGGGCTCTCGGAAAAGTAATCAACAGGCTAAATACCTTATAGAACAATAGCTTACGGTTTATACTAACAAGTTATGCACAGACTAAACCACGCAGTTATCCACAGGCTGAGGGTGATGCATTGTTTCGATGCTCACTGCTCGGTAGGTGCATGCCGCTGACTATGATTAAGATGCCTTTGTTCAAAAAATGATCAACATTCTGTAAGCCACGTGCGCCATGGTGCTTGAGCATAAGTGAACAGGTTATCCACAGCACCATCCAGCGTACTTGTGCATAATACGTTGCTGCACAACATCTTCTGCTTGAATCTCGTAATACAGTCAAACAGCGCACCTCTCATCGTTGCAACTGAGTGCAGCCTAGCGTTGCGCTAGTGCGCCGCTATGACGAGTCCTCACCATCCCTTGTCTCTTGTGGGCCAGCGCTTGCATAGGCAGGAACAACTGACATACAGCATTCGTTCGTCACTCAGAATACCCATCACCGGTAATGCCCGCCGGATCATGATTGGAGCCGATCACCCGGTCGCTCTAGGTGATCGAGTGGCTGCTATCTTTAAAGAAAAAATAGCTCAATCAGCACCGTCAGAAGCTTGATCGGCCAATCTGCTGCGCAGTCACTTTACAGGGTGGCTGATAAATCATTCAGCTAGCGGATAGATGCATTTTCCATACAATCAGGCTGTGGATAACTTTATTTTAAGGCTCTGTTGAAGGTCGTTTTAAGCTTATTTTGCTAGGCGATGCCATATGGCCTCTATCAGTCATTATTGTGTGTCACGGGCGCGCATATAATCCCGCTGAAAAGATATGCATTTTTTTGCCGCTCGTCGTTATTTTGATTCATTTAACTTTATTTCAACTAATGTGAATAAAGCCTATATGCACCTGTTGCAATGAAGTCCTGTGGATAAGATCACACCGCATTGTGTAAGCCTATTTGATTAAAAAACAATCAACAGGCTACAAGCCATATCAATCAAGGCTTACAGCAATAGATAAACAGGTTATCCACAGCACCATCCAGCGGCTTTGTGCACAGTTTGAAACGTCTGGTTGTTTATTGAACAGTCCGCTGTAGGCCTTGCCAGCTCTAGCTGAGCTTGGGCTCTCCCCAGCTTATCCACAGGCCCATGCACCTGCAAAGTGGATAAGTACACTGCAGATTAGTCATGCTAATACAGATCTGTGGGGATGAAATGTGAATTTGATCTTTTTGCATGTGGATAAGTTTTCACTACAGCAGCAAAATAAAGTAGGTTAAAAAACAACCAGAGCCCTGTAAGCCTTTATATATATGGCTTGTAGGGTGGGGTACACAGGTTATCCACAGGTTGGCCTCTATTTGCTTGTATAGCTTTAAATATCTGTTTGTTTATTGATCAGGTCTCTGTAGGCCTTTATCTATAAGGCTTTGCGCTGAGTGTGCATAGGTTATCCACAGGTTAGTACACTTGCTGAGTTAATAATGTCAATATACTTATACAAGGTCTGCTGCATAGCTTTTGTATAGCTTTATATCTTTGTACAATGAAAAATATGCTTAAAAAACAATCAACAGGCTCTATACCCTATAAAACAAGGCTTACAGGCATAAGATCACAGGTTATCCACAGGGCCATACAATACTTATGTGCACAGTTTTAAAGTGCTGGTTGTTTATTAATCAGATCTCTGTAGGCCTTGTGCTATATGGCTTAGCGCTGAGTGTCTCCAGCTTATCCACAGCTCGGTGCACGGGCTAAGTGGATAACATGCGCATGGTCAATTTTATGCACAGCCCCTACAATATGCGGCTCACTTGTTTGCTAGAAGTATTCTTATGTCCTTATTCTCTTGGCCGCTGCGTATAGCGACGCAGATTCAGGCTGGTAACGCTGCTTTGGGCCGCGCTTGTGCTTGGCTGACCTTATTTCTGGTGTTGGGCACAGCCTGTGTGGTGGTGCTGCGCTATGCCTTTGGTATCGGTGCAACGGCGCTGCAGGAAGCGGTGATGTACGCGCATGCGCTGACCTTTATGGGTACGGCAGCTTGGGCGTTGCAACGCCAAGCGCATGTGCGTGTGGATATCTTTTATCAAAACTTTTCCGCGCGTAAAAAAGCCTTAGTGGATACCAGCGGCCATTTATTGTTGTTATTACCCATGTGTTTATTTCTTGGCTGGAACAGTTGGGGCTATGTGGCCAACTCCTGGGCGATCTATGAAACCTCTGGCGAGACGGGCGGTTTAGGTTTTATGTATTTGCAAAAGAGCATTATTTTATTATTGGTGGGAAGTTTGCTGCTGCAATGTTGTGCGGACTTAGTGCTGCTGATTCAACAACTGTTGACGCCGAGCGCGGTTAAGGATGTGCAACATGACTGAAGTATTGGCGATTAGCTTATTTTTGACCATTTGTTTGACTCTGGTGATGGGTTATCCCGTGGCTTTTGTCCTTGGTGGTGTATCGCTGTTGTTTGCGATGATTGGCGCTGCCATGGGTGTATTTGAGCCGGTCTTTTTACAAGCTCTGCCCAACCGTCTCTTCGGCATTATGAATAACCAAACTTTGCTGGCTGTGCCGCTGTTTGTGTTTATGGGCGTGATGCTAGAAAAGTCGCGAGTGGCAGAAGACTTGCTGGAATCTATGTCACGTCTATTTGGTACTTTGCGTGGTGGCTTAGCGATTTCTGTCTGTGTGGTGGGTGCGTTACTCGCGGCCAGTACCGGTGTAGTGGGTGCAACTGTTGTCACTCTGGGCTTGCTGGCGCTGCCAACCATGCTGCGCCGTGGTTATGATCCCGCGGTTGCCACTGGTACTTTGGCAGCGACAGGCACTCTGGGGCAGATTATTCCGCCCTCGATTATTTTAGTCTTGCTCGGTGATGTGCTCTCCAGTGCCTATCAGCAAGCGCAAATTCGTATGGGCGTGTTTACCCCGAAAACTGTTTCCGTGGGTGACTTATTTATCGGTGCGCTGATTCCCGGCATGCTGTTGGTGGGTATGTATATCGCCTACCTGATTTTTGTTGCCGTGACTCAGCCGAAGAAGCTTCCTGCACTGCCGCAAGAAGAGTTAGGGCCGATTGAATGGGGACGTTTATTTAAGGCGCTGATCCCACCGCTGGTGTTAATGGGTTCAGTGTTGGGCTCTATTTTAGCCGGTGTCGCCACGCCAACTGAGGCTGCTTCATTGGGTGCGATTGGTGCTTTAGTCTTGGCCTTGCTCAAAGGTCATTTCAGTATGACCCGTTTGCGTGAAGTGTCCTTTGGTACCGCTGAAATCAGTGCCATGGTGTTTATGATTTTGATTGGCGCCTCGTTGTTTTCGCTCGTGTTCCGCGGTTTTGGCGGCGATGTGATGATTGAGAATGTCTTTGCTCAGTTGCCGGGCGGCGTACTGGGTGCATTCTTCCTAGTGATGGTGGTGATTTTTTTACTGGGCTTTATTCTCGACTTTATTGAAATCATCTTTGTCGTGGTGCCCATTGTGGGTCCGGTGTTGCTGTCGATGGGGCTGGATCCTGTCTGGCTCGGTGTGATGATTGCCTTAAATCTGCAAACCTCGTTCTTAACCCCGCCTTTTGGTTTTTCGCTGTTCTATTTACGTAGCGTCACTCCAGCCTCAGTGCCGACTACCACTATCTATCGTGGGGTTTTACCTTTTATTGGGATTCAGGTAACTATGCTGGTGATTGCTTATATATGGCCAGAAATCATTACTTGGTTGCCCCAACAAATTTATGGCGCTAACTAAGTGAGCCAAGCAGGAGCACAACAGATGCAGCAAGCAATCACTGTAATGGATTTTTCCGGTTTACCGGGCTGGCGTTTACGTTTTGGCCGAGCACAGTTGGATATCTGTCAGCAAGGCGCGCAAATTCTGAGTTATTTCCCTGATATTGAGCAACCCGCACTGATTTGGTTGAGTGATTGTGCTGAATACGTAAAAGGCCAAGGTGTACGTGGTGGTGTGCCGGTGTGCTGGCCGTGGTTTGGTGATATTCAGCGTAATCCACCCGCTGTACAAAATATGACCACTAGCGATGCGCCTTTTCATGGTTTAGCGCGGACTGTCGATTGGCAGTTGCTCGATAGCAGCGTTGATCGTGCTGGTGTGCAGATCAGTTTGCAATTGGATGCCAGTCAAGGTTTAGCAGATTGGCCGCATGCCGCTACTGTGCAATTGCATATTGAACTGGGCGAGCGTTTAACCATTCGTTTGGATAATCACAATGTAGGCACGCAGCCTTTGGCGATCAGTCAGGCGCTGCACACTTACTTTGCCGTGAGTGATATTCATCAGGTTGAGGTGCAAGGCTTAGAGGGTTGTTCTTACCATGAGACGCTTGAGGGTTGGCAGCTGCGTGAGCAGGCGGACGCGCTAACCTTTACTGGTGAAACTGATCGAGTCTATCTGCAAGTACCCGAGTCTCTACAGATTATTGATACAGGCTGGCAGCGCCGCATTCATTTACGTACTCAAGGCTCGCAGTCAGCGATAGTGTGGAATCCGTGGATTGATAAAGCACAAAGGTTAAGTGGTTTTGCCAGCGATGCCTGGCAGCACATGCTCTGTATTGAAAACGCTAATGTGTTGGATGATCACCTGCTACTAGAGCCGGGCGCACGTCATCGTTTACAACTTGAGCTATACAGCACCTCCGACTCCTAAATTAATCTGACGGTAGCTTTTTTCTGTCAGAATTAAATGCATCTGTTAGGCTGATCAGTCCGTTAACGGGAGAAAGCAATTGAGTTCAAATGACCACTGGATGCAGCGCGATTTAGCCGTGTTATGGCATCCCTGCACACAAATGAAAGACCATGAAACTTTACCTATAGTGCCGATCCGCCGTGCCGAAGGCATTTGGCTGGAAGATTTTGACGGTAATCGCTATTTAGATGCGGTGAGCTCGTGGTGGACCAATATTTTTGGTCACTGTAATCCGCGTATTAATGATCGGATTAAGCAGCAGCTGGACCAGCTTGAGCACGTGATGCTCGCAGGTTTTACCCATGGCCCAGTGGTTGAGTTGTCGGAGCGTTTAGTCGCGATGACGCCGCAGGGCTTAGATCGCGTATTCTATGCCGATAATGGTTCATCTGGCATTGAAGTCGCGCTGAAAATGAGTCATCACTACTGGCTCAACCATGATCAGCCGCAGAAAAAGCGTTTTGCTACCATCACCAATGGTTATCACGGTGAAACCTTAGCCACTTTGGCTGTCGGTGATGTGGCTTTATATACCGAAACCTATAAAGCCTTGTTGATGGACTGCATTAAAGTGCCCAGCCCTGATTGCTACCACCGCCCAGAAGGGGTGAGCTGGGAAGAGCACTCGCGCCTGATGTTTGAACATATGCGCCAAACGCTGGAAGAGCATCATCACGAACTGGCAGCAGTGATTCTTGAGCCGCTGGTGCAAGGTGCGGGCGGGATGCGTATGTACCATCCTGTGTATTTGACCTTGCTGCGAGAAGCCTGTGATCACTATGGCGTGCATTTAATTTTAGATGAAATTGCCATGGGTTTTGGTCGTACGGGTACGATGTTTGCCTGTGAGCAAGCGCATATCACGCCAGATTTTATTGTGTTATCCAAAGCCTTAACCGGTGGTTACTTGCCGATGGCGGCGATTTTAACCAGCGAGCAGATTTATCAGGCGTTTTATGATGAATACGACACCATGCGCGCGTTTTTGCATTCGCATACTTACACGGGTAATCCACTAGCCTGCGCTGCGGCGTTGGCGACTTTGGATATCTTTGCTGAAGATAATGTGATCGAGAAAAACAAAGTTCTCGCCCAGCATATGGCTGATGCAACTGAGCATCTTAAAGAGCATAAACATGTTGCCGAAGTGCGCCAAACTGGCATGATTTTAGCCATTGAAATGGTTAAAGATAAAGCCACTAAAGAACCCTTTGCTTGGCAAGAACGTCGCGGTTTAAAGGTGTATGAGCATGCGATGTCCCAAGGCGCTTTGCTGCGTCCCTTGGGCAATGTGGTGTACTTTATTCCACCTTATGTGATCACGCCTGAGCAAATTCATTGGCTGGCCGATGTCGCCACTCAAGGTATTGATATCGCTACGCGCGATTAACGCCTAGACGCTTTGTAGAAAACCACGCACCATAGCGTGGTTTTTTATCGCTGGAGTTTAACCATGTCGCTACCGCGTTTTTTTGTTGCTGCGCCCTTGGCGTTGGGTGTGCATGACTTGCCAGAAGCGCAAGCGCACTATCTCAGTCGGGTGCTGCGTTTAACTGTGGGCGCTGCTGTGCAGTTATTTGATGGTAGCGGTCAAGAATACATTGGCGAGCTGACCAGCGTGAGCAAGAAGGCCGTACAGGTGGAATTGCGTGAGTGCTTGGATGGTTTACCTGAGTCAGCGCTACAGATTCATCTCGGTCAAGGTTTATCACGTGGCGAACGTATGGATTGGGCAATCCAAAAAGCCACCGAGTTGGGTGTTGCTGAGATTACGCCGCTGTTCACTGAGCGTTGTGAAGTGCGTCTCAACGATGAGCGTATGCAAAAGCGTCTTGAGCATTGGCAACAGATTGCAATTAGCGCCTGTGAGCAGTGTGGACGCTCTAAGGTTCCGGTTATTTATGCGCCGCAGTCGGTTAAAGACTGGCAAGCAACTGTGCAAGCTGAGTTGAAATTAGTCTTACATCCGGTGGCACAGCCATTAACTGAGCATACAACGCCGAGTACCTTAGCCTTTTTAATTGGCCCTGAAGGCGGCTTAAGCGATGCTGAAGTCGCGCAAGCAGCTGAGTATGGTTTTCAGCCTGCGCGTCTCGGGCCACGTGTTTTGCGTACGGAAACAGCACCTATTGTGGCGTTAAGTGTGGCGCAGCAGTTATGGGGTGATTTTTAAGCCAGAGCCTTAGGGGATAGTGCTCTAAGCATTGTGGCTGGATCTGAGCGTCGTGTTGACTGCACAGCATCAGAGTCATCGGGTGGGCACTGATACAGCGCTCACTCAGTGATTAGCAGACGCCCATCCCGAGTTCTAGCACAGCTAGCCCAGCATTCGACCAGCCCCACCAAGCGCCGATTAGTAGTGCGCTGAGAGCAATCACTGAAGTAGTAATATAGAGATTTTTTCGACATTATAATTGTCCTGCTAGTTGGCTTTTTGCCCTATAACAAAGGGAACAAAACGCTCACGGATTGGCAAGTTGAGTAGTGCTGCCATCACACTTAAAATAATCGCCAGTTGCCAGACCAAGGAATAACTACCGGTTTGGTCATAGACTAAACCGCCCAGCCAAATTCAGCACTCATGGGTTGTAAAAACAAACCAAAGGCATGGCGAATGCCTAAGGATATCGCCAGTACAATTGAGCTACCAATCATTAATAACAAGGCATTGCGCGCAGTACGGCTCATGGTGACTCGACCTTGATCTGTAAAAGTCAGCCAGCATAAACGACAGGTGAGTGATCTATCAAAGCTTAAAATATATCGGAGCAGGGGGGGGTTATTGGGCTAGCGGAGTGGTTGGCTCGGTTATCGAGCACTGTAAATGGATATATAACCTTCTGTTATGGTTAGGTTGCGTGTGCAAACTTTGTATATCTTGTACCTTTATCAGGTTTTGTGCGAAAGACCCCGTACGTCTAGAGGCTGTCTGTGACTGTTGTTTTACACAAGATTTTATCTTCAGTATTACCTATTTTAATGTTTTTAGCCGGCGGTTATGGCTTAGGTAAAGTACTGCCAAAATATATTGTGCGCAGTGCAGTGAAACCCATCACGCTGGTGGTGTGGGGTATTCTTTTTGTGATTGGTCTTGAGTCTGGTGAAGCATTTAGCTCATTGGCATCGGGGTTGAGTACCCTGAAGTATGCAGCAATATATGCCTTTACTATCAGTGCTGTTGTGTTTGTGCTGATTATGCCAGTCAACCGTAGGCGCATTGTCGACGATGTTGAGCCGCATTCATGGGCGGCACTTTGGCATCCGCTCAAAGAATGCTTCATCGCGTTTAGCTTAGTCTTGTTGGGTGCATTTTTTTACCGTCTACATTGGCATGAAAGCCAGTTTGGCGAGGTGATATTTAATATTTCTTATTGGCTGTATATGTTGTTACTGCTGATTGGTTTAGATTTAGCACACATCAGCATCAGTCGCTCTTGGTTGGCGCCACGTGTGCTGCTCATACCACTTTTAGTGATGCTGGGCTCAATGCTGGCTGGGGGGCTCATCAGTTTTATCACTGGAGAAAAATTGGCTATCGCGCTGGCGCTCAGTACAGGGTTTGGTTGGTTTAGTTTGTCCGGTGCTTTGGCAGGGCAGTATTTGGGTGATGCTTACGCCAGTGTTGCCTTGCTCAATGACTTGATGCGTGAGCTGATTGGTTTAACTGTGGTGTTTTTATTAGGTGGTCAATATGCCAATAGCAGTATTGGTGTCTGCGGGGCAACGGCGATGGATACCACGCTGCCCTTTGTACGCAAGGCTTGTCATGACGAATATGTACCTACAGCAATTATCAGTGGTTTGATTTTAACGGTCGCCGCACCATTTTTTATGCTGTTTTTTTTAAGCTTGGCTGATATCTAGGGTTTTATATGCGCTCAATGAGCTACTTAAGGCAGTTGAAAACAGCTTTTATTATCCGTTAACAATTTAGAGAAATCCTCTGCAGGCATTGGGCGACCAAACCAATAGCCTTGTCCTAGTCGGCAGTCTTGTTCTTGTAAGAACTGCATTTGCTCTTGAGTTTCAATACCTTCGGCCTGTACTTCCAGGCCCATGCTTTTACCCAGCGCTAAAATAGCACGCACAATGGCAGAATCTTCCGTATCGCTGGGTAAGTTACGTACAAAACTCTGATCAATTTTTAGCTTATGCACAGGTAATGATTTTAAGCGTGATAAAGACGAATAGCCCGTACCGAAATCATCAATGGCTAAACGAATACCCAAGTTACGCAGCTCTTTCAGCGTGACATCGGCCCGATCGGGATCTTCCATTACAGCACTTTCAGTCACTTCCAGCTCTAGATGTTGCACTGCAACTCCTGTGCGTTGCAACGTCTGCGCCACAGTATTGGCCAGCTGTGGATTGGAGAGTGAGCGGCTGGATAAGTTAACCGCTATAAAGTCCAGCTGAGTGCCTTGTGTTTGCCAAATATGCATTTGCTCACAGGCGTGTTGCAGGACCCATGTATCAACCGAACTGATTAAACCGTTTTCTTCCGCGATAGGAATAAAATCATTCGGTGGAATTAAGCCGCGTTCAGGATGATTCCAGCGTACTAGCGCTTCACAGCCGATCAATCGGAGATTATCCATCGCATAGATCGGTTGGTAATACAGCAGCAGACCACCGGTGTCTAAGGCTTGGCGTAATTCACTGGCGACGCGCAGTCGCTGAAAGGCTTGCTCAGTCAATTCGCTGGAATAAAATGCAAAGGTATCACGCCCGCTGGCTTTAGCTTTAGTCAGGGCCGAACCTGCATTGCGCATCACTTCTTCAACGCTATTACCTGAGCGTGGGAATAAACAGATACCAATACTGGCACTGATAAACAGGTTTCTGCCGTCCAGTGTAAAAGGATCTTTAGTGGCTTGAATCATGGTTTGTGCAATCGCCGCAGCTTTTGTTGGGGTACTTATATGCTCACAGATCACCACAAATTCATCACCACCGACACGCGCCAGTGTGTATTTGTTTTTGCTACTAATGTGATTGAAGCGTTGTGCCACCGCTTGTAGTAGCTGATCACCGAGGCAGTGACCTAGACTTTCATTAATATGTTTAAAGTGATCGAGATCGATTAAGAATATGGCACTGTCTTGCTTGCGCTCTATTGACGCAAGTATCGTTGTTTTTAGACGTTCATAAAGATGCGTACGATTAGCTAAACCGGTCAGAGCGTCATAATGAGAGAGATAGTTGATTTCAGATTGTGAGTCTTTAAGAATGGAAATATCTGAGAATACGGCAACGTTATGCGAGATAAAGCCGTTTTCATCGCGGATTAAACGAATGGTTTGGTACTGCGGTAAGATTTCACCGTTTTTACGACGGTTCCAAATTTCACCACTCCATTCGTCAGATGATTCTAAGCTGGTCCACAATACTTTATAAAAATCTGCGCTATGGCGACCTGATTGAAACATGCGCGGTGTTTGCCCCATTACATCGTCGGCGCTGTAACCGGTAATCTGGCTGAAGGCTGGGTTGATATGTACGATAGTGTTGGTGTGATCGGTGATCAGTACACCTTCATGGGTGCTCTCAAATACAGCATGGGCTTGCTGTAAGCGCACTTCCATACCGCGTTGCTCGGTTATATCTTGGGCGATACCGATAAAGCGTATAGGCTTACCCTGAGAGTCTTTAATCAAACGTCCGCGTGAGCGTATCCAGCGATAACTTTGATCTTTGTGCTGCATACGGTATGTGCTGTCGTAGCTACCATCGCCTTCAGTAATAAAGCGCGTCACATTCTGTGAAACACGTTCGCTTTCTTCAGGAAATAGAAGTGTTTGCCAAGCTTGCTGAGTATTGCCGAGCTCTGCTTGGCTATAACCCAAATTTGCACAATAAGTTTCAGAGAAAAAAACAGTGCCTGAGCCGCTTATATCCCAGTCCCATACAGCTTCATGGGCAGCGTTGAGCGCAAGCTTAAGACGATCAATACTGATCTCTACTGCTTGTTGCTTGTGAATTTTTTGCTTGTGAAAATAACCTGCTATAAGGAACCAATATACAGCGGATACCAGCGCAAACAGGGTGATATTGAGTACGTTGTAGAGGGTTGAGTCAGTCGTTTCGCTGTGCAGCAAATAAGATAGACCAAAGTACCCTAGCAGCCAGCTTATAACGAGTACTGTATAAACTAAAAAACCGTTTAATAGGGTGCGATCTGTCTGCATAAATGAGATCAATATGTAGGAAGTGATTAGTCACATTGTATACTGATTGAGTCGTTAATGAGGCGGATTACTTGCTATCGATTGACGCAGCCACAGAAGCTTTTATTGTAGGATGCTAAAATTTAAGCAAAAAAAAACCCATTCAAACTGAATGGGTTTTTTAAATATGGTGCCCGGAGACGGAATCGAACCGCCGACACGAGGATTTTCAATCCTCTGCTCTACCGACTGAGCTATCCGGGCTCAACGGCGGCTATTAAACAGAGTTTTCAGCCTGCCGTCAAGCACCTTTGTGAAAATAGTTAATTATTCGCTAGGAGGCACATAACCTTCGGCCTGTGCGAAGTCTTCACCAGCAAAGAATTTACCCATTTCTTCCATAATAAATTTACGGTCATCGGCGTCCATCATATTCAAATGACGTTCGTTAATCAGCATGGTTTGGTGAGCTTGCCACTCATCCCAAGCCTTCTGAGAAATATTGTTGAAGATGTCTTCGCCTTTGCTGCCAGGGAATGGCGCACGAGCGAGGCCAGCGAGTTCTTGTTTGTGTTTACGGCACATAACCATACGAGTCATTTTAAATCTCCAGTTGTAACTGAATAAGTGCGCGCTCAATCAACCCCTTAATCGGAGCTGCTAAACCTAAACGCGGTGGATTGCTTGGGTTATACCAGAGCCAATTGCTTTCGGCTACGCCAAAGGGGGCGCTACTGTGCACATGCACTAGCCACGGCTCGATATCTAAATGGAAGTGGCTGAAGGTGTGACGCAGAGGTTCAATGCGTCGTTGCTCTTGCTCAATCAGTTGATGCTGGCGCAGCAAGGGCTCGAGTAAATTGATATCACTCAATTCAGGTAAGCTCCACAAGCCGCCCCAAATGCCTTCTGCAGGGCGCTGTTGCAAAAGTATGGCATTGTCTTGGTTGGTGAGGATAGGCATCGTAATGCGCCTCACCGGCACTTCCTTGCGTGGGCGGGACGTGGGTAGCAGATGCTGTTGCTCAGTTTGATGGGCTAAACAGCCTGCAACCACCGGACAGCGCTCGCATTCAGGTTGTTTACGCGTGCACAGGGTGGCGCCTAAATCCATCATCGCTTGAGTATAGTGGGCAACATCCTGCTGCGGCGTGAGTAACTCAGAGAGCTGCCACAAACGCTTAGTTGCAGCCGTTATGCCTGGGTAGTCAGGTTCAGCGCTATAGCGTGCTAAGACGCGTTTAACATTACCATCCAAAATCGGTGCGCGCAGCCCCATGCTGAGGCTGGCAATAGCCCCGGCAGTGGATGGACCAATACCGGGCAGCGTAGCTAGAGTTTCGGCGCTGCGTGGAAACTCACCATTGTAGTTCTCACACACTTGTTGCGCCGTTTTATGCAGATTACGTGCACGAGTGTAATAACCTAGGCCAGTCCACAGATGCAGCACTTCGTCTAAAGGCGCGGCGGCTAAATCTTGCACAGTGGGTAAAGCATCCATAAAGCGCGCAAAGTAGCCCAGTACTGTGGTGACTTGGGTTTGTTGCAGCATAATTTCCGAGATCCACACCCGATAGGGCGTGACATCTTGCTGCCAAGGTAAGTCCTTGCGACCATGTTGCTGATACCAAGCGACAACGGCTGGACCAAAGGCTTCGGGACTCATCGTTTAAATAATCCTCTGAGGGCGTCTTTAAGTTCGGGGCTGACTTTATCGCCGAGTTTTTCAGTGAGTTTTTGATTGATCTTTTCACCGGCTACAGTCGCTGCGAGTTTACCCAGCCCATCTTGGTCAATACGGCAGGCTTTTGCGCCTAATTCTAGTGGGCCACGGCAACGCACTGGCCATTCAAGACCGACAAAATTCTTACTCACTTGGCAGGCTGGGTCAGGCATTGGGTGGGTATCGCCTTGGATAATAATGCCAGCGTAATAATCTAAGCTCAGCACGCGTAGGTTGATATCACCTTGACCTTTCACGCTTAAACCTGGAATAGCCACGCGTAAATCAGGGTTATGCGCAATACCGTTGCGGATATTCAGGGTGCCGCGCAGATCATTAAAGCGCGTGTCTTTGCTACCCGTATCGGGACCAAGCTTTTTACGGTTTAGCGTAGCAATACCAATGCACAGCTGGCGCTCTAAGTTGGCATCGGGCAGGACACCGTTGTGAATGGCAAAGTCTAATTTGCCATTCAGGTGTTCAACCCAATCCTGCTCACTATTGCCTTGAGTGCGTAGGTCAGTATTGAGATCCAGCAGGCCGCTAATGGTCACTTCTTGTTCAAGGGTCTGTTGAATTTTCTCAATAGGAATGTTTTTGGTATTGAGCTTAAGGGTGATCAATGGATGATCGGCTTGAGTATCCAAGCTAGCGCTGGTTTTAAATTCACCTTTATACAGATTGCCCTGCAGATTATTTAAGGTGATTTTACCGTTTTTGGCTAACAGTTTGAACTTGGCTTGCGAGATCGGGAACTTGCTCAGCGTCAATTCGTTAAAGGCTAAGTCTAGATCCGCATTTACTTTGCCGAGCTGTTCCATGGGTAGCGCTTTCTCGATACTCCAGGCACTGCTAGAGGGCTTGTCGGGCAATTCTGTGCTGCCGCTACGGCCGGCCGTGGCAGTTTGCTGTTTAACTTCAGCTTGGCGCTGGGTGGGTGCTTTTTTCTCAACTGCAGGAAGGTAGCGGTCGGCATCCAGTTGATCGCCTTGCAGATGGGCATAGAGCGTACTTTGGGCGAAGTCTTGAATACCGGCGCTGCCAGTTAAGGCGGTTTGGTCAATGCTCAAAGCCATTTCATTGAGTACTAAACTATTGAGCGTGCCTTGTAGGCGGGTGCTCAGTTCAAAGTGGTTTAGGGCTTTTTTATCAGCCATGTCGGGTAACTCAATACCGATACCGTTGAGAAATTCTTGCAAATTAACCGGTGCAACAGATAAAGCGCCGCTGAGTTGCGCTAGTTTATCTAGCTCAGATACTTTTATTTCACCTAGCGCTTTCAGTTGATTGACCGATAACTTGAGATTATCCCAGTGCGCCAGTTGCGCGGCTTGGTCATAGAGCAGATTACCGCGAGCGGTGAAATTTGCAGTTTTATCTTTAAAAGGCTCGCCAGCAATTTCACCTGATAATTTTAAACTGTCCAGTGCATAACGCTGTGCAACTTGGTCAATCGTGGCTTTGCTGGTTAACTCGATACGTGCACGAATTAACGGCTTAGCATTACCTAAAAAGCCTGAAAGCTTGAGGGCAATGGGCTGCGTATCACGAATCGCACCTGTGGTGAGTTGCACGCTTTCTAGATTAAATTTTTGACCGCTTTGCTCATCGTGGAAATCAATGCGCGCACCATTCACAATCAAGCTATTGATATCTAGCTTTAAACGTTTGCTAGTTCTATCTGCTGGTGCAGTGGCGCTTTCTTGCTGTGTTTTCTGCGCCTTTGCTACTGCAGAAGACATTTTTTCCATATCAACGTTGGGTTGACCGATGTTTTCCCAGTTGGCTTGGCCTTGAGCATTACGGTGCAGATTGAGGTTTAAGCCATCAATACGGATATCGCTCATTTGAATTTCTTTGCGCAGCAGCGGCATCACCTGTACCGATAAACCCAGCAGACGCAAATCAGCAAAGGGATCGTTTGGCATATCAGCACTGGCTACTTTTGCATCAGTGATTTCCAGACCTAACCACGGAAAGAGACTCCAGCCGATATCACCGTTGAGCTCGAGCTCAAGGTTGGCATGCTTGTGTGCAAGCTGGCGGATTTCATCTTTATAGTCATTGGGGTCGAAAAAATGCGTGAGTGCAAATCCTGCGGCGACTAGTAATAGCAGCAGACCGAGAAGTAGCAGACCGAGAAGCTTGCCAAAAGATTTCACTGGCCGGTTCCTTATGGAAAATAAACGAGAGTGCCTGCTATTGAGCAGGCAGGTCGAGCAGAATGATGCAGATTCATTCAGTGCTTGCGATAATCAGAGATTTGTCTTGCGCAAGTTGCAATAGCTCTGGTTGATCGGCAGGAATAACAACCTGTAAGGCTTGACCTGCTTCGCCGGCTAAACGCGTTGCTTCTTGCAAGATACGCCGAGCTACGCCGCGGTTACGGGTCAGTTCGCGTACACATAAATGGCTGAGTAACCAACGCTCGGTTTGCTTATTTAATAAGGCGGCACCCAGTAGGCGGCCATTAAAGCGTCCAACCACTAAAGTGTTATTCCGCACGCCGTGTTCAATTAATGCTGTGCCATCAGCAAAGGGCTCAATTATCCAATTGGGCGCGTCGGCATAGATTTTTTCGAGGTCGGCGAGGTCTTGTGTGCTGGGCTGTGCAGCGCTTTCAAAGTAAACAGGCATGACTAAACTCCTACAACAGATGAGTTAGTGTACCGCTCATAAACGTCTATCGGTAGCGGTCATAGCCGTTGCAGGCCTATAATAGGCAATTAATGAAACAACTCGGCCGTATCATGCGGCTTTTAGCGGTGGAGTAAGTAATGACCGAGCGTAAAGTTTCTGTTGAGCGTAATACACTTGAGACCCAAATTAAGGTCACCATTAATTTAGATGGTACCGGTGAGGGGCGTTTTGCAATTGGTGTGCCTTTTTTAGAGCACATGCTGGACCAAGTTGCGCGCCATGGTTTGATCGACTTAGACGTTGAATGCATCGGCGACCTGCATATTGATGATCACCACACCGTTGAAGATGTGGGTATCACCATTGGTCAGGCCTTTGCCAAAGCAGTCGGTGATAAGAGCGGCTTACGTCGTTATGGGCACTCTTATGTGCCAATGGATGAAGCACTATCACGCGTTGCTCTAGACTTCTCAGGCCGTCCCGGCTTGCAGATGCATGTGCCTTTTACCCGCGCGTTAGTGGGTGGCTTTGATGTGGATTTATTCCAAGAGTTCTTCCAAGGTTTTGTTAACCACGCCCAAGTCACTCTGCATATTGATACCCTGCGCGGCACCAATACTCACCACCAGATTGAAACAGTGTTTAAGGCCTTTGGTCGTGCACTGCGGATGGCGGTTGAAGTTGATCCACGTATGGAAGGCCGTATGCCATCGACGAAAGGCAGTCTGTGATGCAAACCATCGCCGTAATTGATTACGGGATGGGGAATTTGCATTCAGTGGGTAAAGCGCTGGAGCACGTGGGTTCAGCCCGCGTGCTGATTACCAGTGACCCACAAGTGATTCGTGATGCTGACCGTATTGTGTTGCCGGGTGTGGGCGCAATACGTGATTGCATGGCCGAAATGCAGCGCCATCAACTGCTTGATGTGATTCGCGAAGTCAGCAGCGACCGACCCTTTTTAGGGATTTGTGTTGGCATGCAGGCGTTGCTCGATAGTAGCGAAGAAAATGGCGGCGTGGATTGCTTAGGCTTAATTCCGGGTCGTGTGCGTGCATTTGGTCCAGCTTTATATCAAGGCGAGCAGCGCTTAAAAGTGCCGCATATGGGCTGGAATACGGTTGGGCAACGTTTGCCGCATCCGCTGTGGCATAACATTGCTGACCAGTCGCACTTTTACTTTGTGCACAGTTACTATGTTGAAGCTGAGAATCCGCGCCAAGTGGCTGGCAGTTGTCAGTATGGCGTCGAGTTTGCTGCGGCTTTAGCTGATGGTGCACGTTTTGCCGTGCAGTTTCATCCAGAAAAAAGCCACACTCATGGCTTGCAACTCTTACAGAATTTTGTGGCTTGGGATGGGCGCTGGTAGCGTTGAATCCTGAGTTGATTAATTAATTTAACCTTTAGGCAGGCTGATTTAATGCTGATTATTCCCGCGATTGATTTAAAAGATGGTGCGTGTGTTCGACTGCGCCAAGGGCGTATGGAAGATTCTACTGTTTTTTCAAATGATCCAGTGGAAATGGCCGCGAAGTGGGTTGAGGCAGGTTGCCGTCGCTTGCACTTAGTTGATTTAAATGGCGCCTTTGCTGGCGAGCCAGTCAATGGTGAAGTGGTTAAGGCGATTGCTGCGCGTTACCCTAATTTGCCGATTCAAATTGGCGGTGGTATTCGTAATCTTGAGACCATCGAGCACTATGTGCGTGCCGGTGTCAGCTATGTGATTATCGGTACTAAAGCGGTTAAAGAGCCTGAGTTTGTCGCCGAAGCCTGTAAAGCATTCCCTGGTAAAGTGATTGTTGGCCTCGATGCGATGAATGGCTTTGTAGCCACTGATGGCTGGGCTGAAATCAGCGAGCTGCAAGTGACTGATTTGGCTAAGCGCTTTGAAGCCGATGGCGTCTCAGCCATTGTTTACACTGATATTGCCAAAGACGGCATGATGCAGGGCTGTAACGTTGAAGCCACAGCAGCATTGGCGCGTGCTACCACGATTCCAGTGATTGCTTCAGGCGGTATTCATAACATTGGTGATGTGCAGTCGTTATTAAATGCACGTGCACCAGGTATTGTTGGCGCTATTAC
>DASRNZ010000149.1:0-15138 GCA_035647155.1 Thiopseudomonas sp. | reverse complement strand
GCGCATGCTGGCGCATACACCGATTAAACGTCTGGGTGAGCCTGAAGATATTGCCGGTGCAGTGCTGTATTTTGCCGCGCCAGTCTCGCAGTGGGTGAGCGGGCAGGTGTTATTTGTTAATGGTGGTGGCGTGCAAACACTCGATTAAATCTATTGCAGCGCGTCCTGTGTGACTCTATCCCTTAGGGTGTAGGGTCGCTTTGAGTGCATTTATATATGCTGCATCAGTTATGTTGCAGGAGGTTATATGGCAAACCGTTCTGAGCATTGGGATGCTATCTTTTCTGAGAAAGATGATCAGGATTTAGGTTGGTATGAGCATGATATTTCGCAAACGTTAAAGTTTTTAAAGCCGATTGAGATCAATGCGGATCAACGACTTTTTGTAGCTGGAGCAGGGACCTCGAATTTAGTCGACGAGCTGTTTAAAACAGGCGCTTATCTGATTTTAAATGACATCAGTATCCAGGCTTTAAGCAAATTGGAAAGCAGATTGACTGCGGGCCAGCGCTATCAAACTTTGCATCAGGATATGAGCACGCCGCTGGCACAAATCGAACCGGTGGATATCTGGATTGATCGTGCTGTATTGCACTTTCTACTCGACGAATCCGCCATTACCCAATACTTCGATAATTTGCGAGCCTCGCTAAGGCACGGCGGCTATGTATTACTTGCGGAGTTTGCTAAAAAGGGCGCTGAGAAGTGTGCAGGTTTGCCAGTGCATCAATATTGCGTTGAAGAAATGCAGGAGCGGTTAGGTGATGAGTTTGTCTTGCTTGAAACTGAAGACTACCAGTTTGTAAATCCACGCGGCCAAAAGCGCCCTTATGTATATGCTTTATTTCAGCGGCAAGCGACTTAATTCATGCGTAGCTGCATCACAACGTATCTGCACCTTTATCGCTAAGTTCTAGCGTGATGCTCTCACGCTATTATAGCGGCAGGTGGTAAACACTTTTCAGCAGTGCTTAAGTGACCACTGTGCTAAACTTAGACCTTTTAATTGGCGCATGCTATGTATAAAAGCAGGCTATTGAGTTTCGTTGCATGCTGTATGGTTTTCTTGTCTGCGAATGTTTCGGCAAGCGAACAACAGGCTCAGCACGTGCGCGAGCGCTTATTGCTGGTGCAGCCCGATTTACCCATTGAAACAATCACGCCCAGTGCCATGCCGGACGTGTATCAAGTGCAGTTACGTGGCGGGCGTATTTTTTATATCAGTGCCAATGCTGAGTTTATTTTGCAAGGGCAACTGCTGCAGGTGCAGGATGGTGTGCCGGTTAATTTAACTGAGCAGGCTGAGCGTCAAGTGCTGGCTGTGCAAATGCAGGCGCTGAATCAGCAGGAAATGGTTGTTTTTCCGGCGCAAGAGCAGCGTACCTTTATTACGGTATTTACCGATACCGATTGCGGTTACTGCCAAAAACTGCATGCTGATGTACCTGAGCTCAATCGCTTGGGTGTTGAAGTGCGCTATTTAGCATTTCCGCGACAAGGTTTATCGGGTGATGCTTATGATAGCTTAGTCAGTGTGTGGTGTGCTGATGATCGATTGGCTGCGATGACGCAGGCTAAAAATCGGCAAACTGTGGCGAAGAAGACCTGTAAAAATCCAGTGGATAAACATTATGCCTTAGGGCGTACGATTGGTGTGCAAGGTACACCAACGATTGTTTTAGCCGATGGACAGATTATTCCAGGCTATAAACCTGCTCAGCAATTGGCTGAGCAAGCATTAAAAGCGCAGCCCTAGGTTGACCGATACCGACAGGCTTCGTACAGTGCAGTGTTTTTGTCGCTTATTCTATTGAGCGAATTTATTTTATTTAATGATGGGGACGATGCAGCGTGAAACCAGTAAAAGTAGGGATCTGTGGTTTAGGCACCGTTGGCGGCGGTACTTTTAATATTCTTAAGCGTAATGCTGAGGAGATTACTCGGCGTGCAGGCTGTCCGATTGAGGTGCTGCAAGTAGCCGCGCGCACCGTTAATTTGCAGTGCGATACCAGTACCACTGAAATGACTGATGATGTCTTTGATATCGTTAATAATCCTGAAATTGACGTGGTGGTTGAGCTGATTGGTGGCGATACTGTTGCCAAAGAGGTTGTGCTGCGCGCGATTGAAAACGGCAAACATGTGGTCACCGCCAATAAAGCGTTGATTGCTGTGCACGGTAATGAGATTTTTGAACGTGCCCGTGAAAAAGGCGTGATGGTCGGCTTTGAAGCTGCTGTTGCTGGCGGTATCCCCGTGATTAAAGCGATTCGTGAAGGTTTGGCAGGGAACCGTATCAATTGGTTGGCAGGTATTATCAATGGTACGGGTAACTTTATTCTCAGCGAAATGCGCGAGAAAGGCCGCACCTTTGAAGATGTTCTACAAGAAGCGCAAGAGCTGGGTTACGCTGAAGCGGATCCAACTTTTGATGTTGAAGGCATTGATGCGGCGCATAAGCTGACCATTTTGGCCTCGATTGCTTTTGGTATTCCATTGCAGTTTGAAAAAGCTTACACCGAAGGTATTACTGAGTTAACCACTGCGGATGTGAATTACGCTGAAGCACTGGGTTACCGTATTAAGCACTTGGGTGTCGCGCGTCGTACCGATTTAGGTATTGAGTTACGAGTGCACCCCACCTTAATTCCATCAGATCGTTTGATTGCTAATGTAAATGGCGTGATGAATGCGGTGATGGTTAATGGTGATGCTGTGGGTAGCACGCTTTACTATGGTGCTGGCGCTGGTATGGAGCCGACCGCTTCTGCAGTGATCGCGGACATTATTGATGTCGTGCGCTCGATGGACTGTGATCCTAAGTATCAAGTGCCGGCGTTGGGTTTCCAGTCTGATGCGTTATCTGATCATCCTATTTTGGCGATTGATCAGTGTGAAAGTGCCTACTACTTGCGCATTCAAGCGAAAGACCACCCGGGTGTTCTGGCACAAGTGGCGAGTATCTTTTCGGTACGTGGTATTAATATTCAGTCCATTATTCAAAAAGAAGCTGAAGAGCTGGATGGTTCGATACCGATTATTTTGCTGACGCACCGTGTTGAGGAGCAGCGCATCAATGATGCTATTATTGCTCTAGAAGCACTGGAAGCGTTGCAAGCACCTGTTGTGCGTATTCGTGTTGAACAGTTAAGTTAATCCTAAGTTAAGCGACTCTGATAAAGGTTGTTACTGATGCGTTATATAAGTACGCGTGGCCAAGCTCCAGCGTTGAATTTTGAAGATGTATTGTTAGCCGGTTTAGCCAGTGATGGCGGTTTGTATGTGCCAGAAAATCTACCGCGCTTTACTGTAGAAGAAATCGCCTCATGGGCTGATTTGCCTTACCATGAGCTCGCATTTCGCGTGATGCGTCCTTTTGTTGCCGGCTGTATTGATGATGCTGATTTTAAGGCAATTCTCAAAGAAACCTACGGTGTATTCGAGCACAGTGCGGTTGCGCCTTTGCGTCAGTTGGAGAGTAATGAGTGGGTTATGGAGTTATTCCATGGCCCAACATTAGCGTTTAAAGACTTTGCTCTGCAATTGCTTGGCCGTTTACTCGATCACTTCCTCACCAAGCGCAATGAGCGTGTGGTGATTATGGGTGCAACTTCGGGTGATACTGGTTCAGCTGCAATTGAAGGCTGCCGCAAGTGTGAGAATGTGGATATCTTTATTCTGCATCCCCACGAGCGCGTTTCTGAAGTGCAACGCCGTCAAATGACCAGTGCCATCAGCGATAATATTCATAATATCGCCATTGAAGGTAACTTCGATGATTGTCAGGAAATGGTTAAAAACAGCTTTGCTGATCAGTCGTTCCTTAAAGGTACGCGTTTAGTGGCAGTGAACTCGATCAATTGGGCGCGCATTATGGCGCAGATCGTTTACTACTTTCACGCCGCGATTCAGTTGGGTGGCCCACAGCGCTCCATCGCATTCTCAGTGCCAACCGGTAACTTCGGTGATATTTTCGCCGGTTACTTAGCACGCAATATGGGTCTGCCGATCAATCAGCTGATTGTTGCCACCAACCGTAACGATATTTTGCACCGCTTTATGAGCGGAAATCGCTACGATAAAGATACCTTACACCCAACGCTATCGCCGTCGATGGATATTATGGTGTCATCCAACTTTGAGCGTTTGTTGTTTGATATGCATGGTCGTGATGGCGCTAAAGTAGCTGAGTTGATGGATAACTTCCGTGCGACCGGCGAGATGAGTGTTGATGATGAGCGCTGGACGGAAACCCGCAAGTTATTTGACTCATTGGCGGTTGATGATGAGCAAACCTGCGCGACCATCGCCCAAGTCTATAAAGACACCGGCGAGCTGCTTGATCCGCATACAGCGATTGGTGTGCATGCGGCGCGTGAGTGCCGTCGTAGCTTATCAACGCCTATGGTGACCTTAGGTACTGCGCATCCGGTCAAGTTCCCAGAAGCGGTGAGCAAGGCGGTGCCCAGTGCTAAGCCAGTCTTGCCTGCGCATATGGCCGATCTGTTTGAGCGTGAAGAGCGTTGCACCGTCTTAGCTAATGACTTAGCTGTGGTGCAGGACTTTGTCAGTCAGCGCGGTAATCGTGGTAAGCCGCTCTAAATCAGAGTAGTGCTCAACACAAAACCCCAGGCCTGTATCAGGCTCTGGGGTTTTTTTATGACCTAAGAAAATATTAGATGACAATAAATTCTAGGCAATAAAAAACCGGCCTAAGCCGGTTCTTTATTAAACATGCTGTCGCAATTAAGCGGCTGCTTGACTCAGCAATTTGATGTGCTGGTTCAGACGGCTCTTATTACGTGCAGCTTTGTTTTTATGGATGATACCTTTGTCGGCCATACGGTCGATAATAGGAACAGCCAATTTGTAAGCAGCTTGTGCTTTTTCTAAATCTTTAGCTTCGATGGCTTTAACTACATTTTTAATGTAGGTACGCACCATAGAACGTAGGCTACCGTTATGGTCGCTACGTTTATCAGCCTGTTTAGCGCGTTTTTTGGCAGAAGGGCTGTTGGCCACGTCGTACTCCTCGAAAACTCAATAAATAAATGTATCAAAATAGGCCGCGAATAATGCAACCAAATGAATAGTTTGTCAAGTTACTCTAATTGAATAAATAGAACAGCACTTAATATAATGTGCGATTTCATCCGGCGAGTAAGCTTCAGCGGATAAGTATACGCAGGCAAAGTGCAGAATGCATGCTTTCTCTGTAATCTTTATGGCATCCCCTTGGGCAAGCGACTAAACTTGTGCGCTTAATTTGGAAGAGTGCACCATGAGCAACGCTGCTGATACACCGACAAAACTTAAAACCTCCAGCCTTTTGCGCTCCAGCGCGGTGGTCAGTGTAATGACATTGATCTCGCGGGTGCTGGGTATGGTGCGCGATATGGTGGTCGCCAGTTACTTTGGTTCAGGTGCCTCAGCCGATGCTTTTTTTGTCGCCTTTAAGATTCCCAACTTTTTACGCCGTTTATTTGCTGAGGGTGCCTTTGCCCAAGCTTTTGTGCCGGTGTTATCTGAATATCGCGAGAAGCGCTCATTCGCTGAGGTCAAACAGCTGGTCAATCGCACCGCTGGCATGCTTGGATTGATTCTGACGGCTATTACTGCACTTGGCGTGGTGATGTCGCCTTACTTGATTATGTTATTTGCGCCAGGCTTTCATGATGAACCCAGTAAGATGCAGCTGGCCGGTGAATTGCTGCGTATTACTTTTCCGTATTTATTGCTGATTTCTTTAACTGCGTTTTGTGGTGCCATCCTGAATAGCTATGGGCGCTTTGCGGTACCGGCCTTTACTCCAGTGCTGCTAAATGTCTCAATGATTGCCTCTACGGTGTTTTTAACGCCGTTCTTCGATGAGCCGATTATGGCTTTGGCTTGGGGTGTGTTTATTGCCGGTGTGGCGCAATTGCTCTTTCAAATGCCGTTTTTATGGAAGATGCGTTTATTACCGCGGCCACGTGTGGTTAAGAGCGATCCCGGTGTTAAGCGCATTATGCTATTAATGCTACCGGCTTTATTTGGCGTATCGGTCAGTCAAATTAACTTACTGTTGGATACTGTACTGGCATCGTTTTTACAGACGGGCAGTGTGTCATGGTTGTATTACGCTGACCGCTTATCGGAATTACCACTGGGTGCTTTTGGTATTGCTATTGGTACGGTGATTTTGCCGGCCTTGTCGCGCAGTCACTCCACGTCTAAACCAGAAGAGTTTTCCGCTACCATTGACTGGGCCTTGCGCATGGTGCTTTTGGTTGGCGTACCGGCAGCGCTGGCCTTGGCGATTTTAGCTGAGCCTTTGATTGCCACATTGTTCTTGTATGGCGCGATGACCTCGGCGGATGTCACGCAAGCGGCTGCGGCATTGCAAGCCTATTCATTAGGCGTGCTGACCTTTATGCTGATTAAAGTGTTAGCGCCGGGCTTTTTTGCCCGTCAGGATTTAAAAACACCGGTAAAGATTGCCATTATTTGTATGGTGGTCAATATGGTGTTGAACTTAATCTTAATTTGGCCGTTACAGCATGTGGGTTTAGCCTTGGCAACCTCGTTGGCCAGTATGCTCAATACCGGCTTGTTATTATGGGGCCTGTACCGCGCGGGCGTGTATAAGCCAGCGCCGGGTTGGACGCTGTTTGTTTTACGTTTATTAGCCGCCTGCGCAGCCATGTTAGCCTTAGTGTTGTGGCTCAATGAGCCGAGTGCTGAGTGGTTTGCTTGGGACTGGCAGCAGCGCGTGTGGAAAGTGACAGTATTAGTCTGTGGTGGTATCGCGGTATTTGCTGGCACCTTGTTCGCCAGTGGCATTCGTATGCGTCATCTGCGACGTTAAATGGGCTAAAGGTGCGTGAATGCCTTGGCTATGGTTATAATCAGAGACTTTGCTGGCAAGATATTAAATATGCAATGGGTTCGCGGCTTGCACAACGTACGTCCATCACATCATGGGTGCGTTGCTACGATTGGTAATTTTGATGGTGTGCATCTTGGGCATCAGGCGATATTAACGCGCCTGCGCAATAGTGCTGCACGCCTCAATGTTCCCAGTTGTGTGATTGTTTTTGAGCCGCAGCCTCGGGAGTTTTTCAATCCTGAGACGGCTCCGGTACGCTTAACGCGCTTGCGTCATAAGTTACAGTTGTTTCGTGATGCGGGCATTGATCAAGTGTTATGCATTGCTTTTAATAAGCGCTTTCGCCAACTGAGTGCGGCAGAGTTTGTGCAAACTGTCTTGGTGGATGCTTTAGGTATTGAGCACCTACAGGTGGGCGATGATTTTCGCTTTGGCTGTGACCGCCTCGGAGACTTTGCTTTTTTACAAGAAGCTGGGCAGCGTTGTGGTTTTAGCGTAGAGCCGACAGCAACGGTAGAAATTGATGGCGAACGCGTCAGCAGTACCCGAGTGCGAGCGGCTTTAGCTGCAGCAGATTTTCCTTTAGCCCAACGTTTACTTGGCCGTCCTTATCATATTGATGGCCGTGTCATGCATGGCAAAAAGCTGGGGCGCACCTTAAATGCGCCGACGGCTAATGTGCAACTCAAGCGTCACCGAGCACCACTGCACGGTGTCTATTTAGTCTCTGCGCAATTGCAGGATGGGCGACAAGTGCCTGGTGTTGCTAATATAGGCACACGTCCAACCGTGGATAGCGGGCAACAAGCCCATTTAGAAGTACATTTATTGAGTTTTTCTGGCGATTTATATGGCCAGCATCTTGCCGTCACGTTTTATCAGAAAATACGTGATGAGCAACGTTTTGAATCATTGCCTCAATTACAAGAGGCAATAGCTGCGGATATCGCGCAAGCACATACACTTTGGCAGCATTATCACACCCTTTAATGAGTGACTTGGAACCAACATGACCGACTATAAAGCGACGCTTAACCTGCCGAAAACGGCATTTCCGATGCGAGCAGGCCTCCCCACCCGTGAACCGCAAATGCTGGCGCACTGGGATAGCATTAACCTGTATCAGAAAATGCGTCAGATTGGCGAAGGTCGGCCTCGTTTTATTTTGCATGACGGCCCTCCGTATGCGAACGGCAATATTCATATTGGTCATGCGGTCAATAAAGTCATTAAAGATATGATTATTCGCAGCAAAACCTTATCGGGTTTTGACGCACCCTATATTCCGGGCTGGGACTGTCATGGTCTGCCTATTGAGCACCGCGTTGAAATTAAGCACGGTAAGAATTTGCCTGCTGATCAAGTCCGTGCACTATGCCGTGATTATGCGACCGAGCAAATCGAAGGCCAAAAAGCTGAGTTTATTCGTTTGGGTGTTGTTGGAGATTGGGATAACCCCTATAAAACCATGGACTTTGCCAACGAAGCGGGTGAAGTGCGTGCTTTAGCCAAGATGGTTGAAGGTGGTTTTGTTTTTAAAGGTCTGAAACCTGTGAACTGGTGTTTTGACTGCGGCTCAGCCTTGGCTGAAGCGGAAGTTGAATACCAGGACAAGCGTTCAGAAGCGATTGATGTGGGCTTTAATAGCACTGATTTAGTCAAGCTGGCGCAGGCATTCTCTGTTCCAGAAATCACTAAAAACGTACAGATTGTGATTTGGACTACTACACCTTGGACTATCCCAGGTAACCAAGCGCTCAATGTACACCCAGAAGCAATTTACGCACTGGTGGATGTGGGCGATAAGATTCTATTGTTAGCTGAAACCTTAGTGGCTGACAGTCTGGCGCGTTACGGCCTAGAAGGCGAAGTGATTGCACGCTGTAATGGTGATGCGCTGGAACACTTAGAGTTTAACCACCCTTTCTATGATCGCGTTGCGCCGGTTTACTTAGCAGATTACGTTGAGCTGGATGCCGGTACCGGTATCGTTCACTCTGCACCTGCGTACGGTGAGGATGACTTCTACACCTGTAAGCGTTATGGCATGACCAATGATGACATCATCAGCCCAGTACAAAGTAACGGTGTGTATGTGGCTGACCTGCCATTCTTTGGCGGCCAATTTATCTGGAAAGCTAACGACAAGATCGTTGAGAAGCTTGAAGAAGTCGGCGCCTTGCTCAAGCATGAGTCGATTGAACACAGCTATATGCACTGCTGGCGTCATAAAACCCCACTGATTTACCGTGCTACCGCGCAATGGTTTGTCGGTATGGATAAGCAGCCTGAACAAGGTGAGAGCCTGCGTGCTCGAGCTCTAGAAGCCATTGAAGAAACCGAGTTTACTCCAGCATGGGGTAAGGCACGTCTGCATAATATGATTGCTGGCCGTCCAGACTGGTGTATCTCGCGTCAACGTAACTGGGGCGTGCCGATTCCATTCTTCTTACATAAAGCCACCGGTGAACTGCATCCGCGCACTGTGGAATTGATGGAAGAAGTCGCACAACGTATTGAGAAAGAAGGTATCGAGGCGTGGTTTAAGCTCGATGCAGCTGAATTGCTCGGTGCTGAAGCGGTTGACTACGATAAAGTCACCGATACCTTGGATGTCTGGTTTGACTCAGGTACCACACACTGGCACGTACTGCGCGGATCACATCCCTTAGGTCATGAAGAAGGCCCGCGTGCCGACTTGTATCTGGAAGGTTCGGATCAGCACCGTGGTTGGTTCCACTCATCCTTACTGACCGGTTGTGCGATTGATGGCCACGCGCCGTATCGTGCACTACTCACCCATGGTTTTACTGTGGATGAGAAGGGCCGCAAGATGTCCAAATCTTTGGGCAACGTGGTCGCACCGCAAACCGTCAACAACAGCTTAGGTGCAGATATTCTGCGTCTATGGGCTTCATCGGCTGACTATTCCAGCGAAATGGCCGTCTCTGACACCATCTTGCAGCGCAGTGCTGATGCTTACCGTCGTATCCGTAATACCGCGCGTTTCTTACTGTCCAACTTGGATGGTTTTGATCCGGCGACTGACTGCGTACCTGCTGAGCAAATGATTGAGCTGGATCGCTGGGTCGTGGACGCGGCTGCACGTTTGCAAGACGAAATCACCCAGGCCTATGACGAATACCGTTTCCATAATGTCTATCAAAAAGTGCATAACTTTTGTGTGCAAGAGTTGGGTAGTTTTTATCTGGATATTATTAAAGACCGTCAGTACACCACCGGTGAAAATAGCTTGCCACGTCGTTCGTGCCAGACTGCGCTGTACCATATCTCTGAAGCTTTGGTGCGTTGGATTGCGCCGATCTTGGTGTTTACTGCCGATGAGATTTGGCAGCACTTACCCGGTGAGCGTAACGAGTCAGTGATCTTTAATACTTGGTACGAAGGTTTAACGCGCTTACCTGCAGATAACTCCTTAAGCAGTGAATACTGGACTGAGTTAATGGCAGTTAAAGTGGCGGTGAACAAAGAATTGGAAAACCAGCGTAATGCTAAAGTGATTGGCGGTAACTTGCAGGCGCAAGTGACTCTTTATGCTGATGCCGCATTGGCGGAAAAACTCAATCGTCTAGGCGATGAATTGCGTTTTGTGCTGATTACCTCAACCGCGCAAGTGGCTGATTTAGCTCAAGCACCAGAAGACTCAGTGAGCACTGAACTGGCAGGTCTGAAATTGCATATCAGTAAATCAGAAGAGCCTAAGTGCGCCCGTTGCTGGCATCACCGTGCTGATATCGGTTCAGTGGCTGCGCATCCAGAAGCCTGTGCGCGTTGTGCTGATAACCTCGATGGTGAAGGTGAAGTGCGTCACTATGCATAAGCGACAGCTGGCTGTTCAGTGGTTTTCCAGCTCTTTTATGATTCATAGGAGAGCGAGCTAATGGCTGCGCGTTTTGGCAAGTTGGCTTGGCTGTGGATCAGTCTTTTAGTGATTGTCGCTGACCAGATCAGCAAGCATTGGTTTGTGGCCAACTTGGGTTTATATGAACAGATTGTGGTGATTCCCGATCTGTTCAGTTGGACCTTGGCCTATAACCGTGGTGCAGCCTTTAGTTTTTTAGCCAATGAAGCAGGTTGGCAGCGTTGGTTCTTTGCTGCCATTGCTTTGGGCGTTAGCGCAGTATTAGTGGTGTGGCTCAAACGCTTAAAAGCCAATGAAACCTGGTTGGCGATTGCTTTAGTACTGGTCTTGGGCGGCGCGATTGGCAACTTATATGATCGTGTCGTCTTAGGCCATGTGGTGGATTTTATTTTAGTGCACTGGAAAACTCAGTGGTATTTTCCAGCCTTTAACATTGCCGATAGCGCCATTACGGTCGGTGCCGTGATGTTGGCGCTGGACATGTTTCGCGGCAATAAACCCGCACCTAGCAGTGCAACTGGAGCGCAGGACAATGAGTGAGCAACGTATTGGGCAAAACAGCAAAGTAACTTTGCATTTTGCTTTGAAGTTTGAAAATGGTGATGTGATCGATAGTAATTTCGATAAAGAGCCTGCGACCTTTACTATCGGTGACAGCAGTTTATTACCCGGATTTGAAAGAGGCTTGTTTGGTCTAAAAGGCGGTGACGAGCGCAGCTTTAAAATCCTTCCTGAGCAAGGTTTTGGTACACCCAACGAGCAGAATGTTCAGGTGATGCCACGCAGTCAGTTTGCTAGCGATATGGAGCTGGATCACGGCGTATTAGTGATTTTTAAAGATGCGGCGGGCGGTGAAATGCCTGGCGTGATTAAAGACTTTAATGATCAGCAAGTGACGGTTGATTTTAACCATCCATTGGCTGGCAAAGTGATCACTTTTGACGTAAAAATTATCACAGTGCAAAACAGCGCACTGTAAATAGAGAAGGCGGTATTTGATGCGCATTAAATTAGCAAATCCACGCGGTTTTTGTGCCGGTGTTGATCGTGCAATTGAAATTGTAAACCGTGCATTAGAGGTTTTTCAGCCGCCCATCTATGTGCGTCATGAAGTGGTACACAATAAGTTTGTGGTTGAAGACTTACGTGAGCGCGGCGCTATCTTTGTTGAAGAACTAGATGAAGTGCCTGACGATAATATTGTTATTTTCAGTGCTCACGGTGTGTCTAAAGCGGTGCGCGATGAAGCCGAACGTCGCGGTTTAAAAGTCTTTGATGCGACCTGTCCGTTAGTGACCAAGGTGCACTTGGAAGTAGTGCGTTACAGCAATGACGGTCGTGAGTGCGTACTGATTGGTCATGCGGGACACCCTGAAGTGGAAGGCACCATGGGGCAATACGATCAGCGCCAGGGCGGGCAGATCTATTTGGTCGAAGATGAAGCCGATGTTGCGACCTTGCAGGTTAACAATCCTGAGAGTTTAGCCTTTGTGACCCAAACCACCTTATCGATGGACGATACCAGTCGTGTGATTGACGCCTTGAAAACACGTTTCCCCTCTATCAGTGGTCCGCGTAAAGATGATATCTGCTATGCCACGCAAAACCGTCAAGATGCAGTAAAACAGCTGGCGGATGGCTGTAATGTGGTGTTGGTGGTGGGCAGTCCCAATAGCTCCAATTCCAATCGTTTACGTGAATTATCCGACCGCATGGGTACGCCGGCCTATCTGATTGATGGTGCTGAGGATTTAAAACCTGAATGGTTTAGCAAGGACTCTGTGATTGGTGTCACTGCGGGTGCATCAGCTCCAGAAGTCTTGGTGCAGGGTGTGATTGATTGCTTGCGTGGCTGGGGCGCGCAGATGGTTGAAGAGCTGGACGGCCGACCTGAAAATGTTACTTTCTCGATGCCCAAAGAATTGCGTGTTGTTGCGATTGATTAATCAGTAACTAGGCATTTAGTGTCAGGTTAGCAGGATCAATAGGGCTGTTTTTAATCGGTGATATGACTCTGCAGTCAGTTGTGTTCAAGCACCGTTATGCTGCCTATACTGTATGTTAATTGATTAAGTGTTGCCTGCAGCGATTGGGCAGCGTCAACACAGCCGCATGCCACGCGGCTTATGCAGAGGGTTCACCATGAAGAAAGTCGTTATCAGTGGTACAGGTCTATTTACACCTGCGCAAAGCATTTCCAATGATGAGTTGGTCGAAGCATTTAACGCTTGGTCGCAGCAGTTTAATGCTGAGCACGCGGCAGAGATTGCCAGCGGCGTGATTGAAGCCAAGCCCGAATCAAGTTCAGCCTTTATTGAAAAAGCTTCCGGAATCAAAAGCCGTTTTGTCACTGATAAAGCCGGTATCTTAGATCCACAGCGCATGAAACCTTCTATTCCAGAGCGCTCCAATGATGAGTGGGGCATTCTCTGTGAAATGGCGATGGTTGCTGCCAAAGAAGCACTGCAACGCTCTGGCCGCACTGCCGCGGATATTGATGGGGTGATTGTTGCCTGCTCCAACTTGCAGCGCGCTTATCCAGCGATTGCTATTGAAGTACAAGCAGCCTTGGGTATTGACGGCTTTGCCTATGATATGAACGTGGCCTGTTCGTCTGCCACCTTTGGTATGCAAGCAGCGGTGAATGCGATTCAAGCCGGTCAAGCTCGGGCCATTTTGATGGTCAATCCAGAGATTTGCACAGGTCACTTAAACTTTACTGATCGTGACAGTCACTTTATCTTTGGTGATGCCTGTACTGCAGTGATTTTAGAAGACGCAGAATTGGCCGTGTCCAAGTATCAGTGGGAAGTGCTGGGGACTAAACTCTTTACCCAGTTCTCCAATAGCATCCGTAATAATGCCGGTTATCTAAACCGTTGTGCCGAAGAGGGTATTGGCGCAGAAGATAAGCTGTTTGTGCAAGAAGGTCGTAAGGTTTTCCGCGAAGTCTGCCCAAAAGTGTCCAGCTTAATTGCTGAGCATTTAGCCAGTCATCACATTGATGTGCAGGATGTGCAGCGCTTTTGGTTACACCAAGCCAATCTCAATATGAACTTGCTGATTACCCGTAAGTTATTAGGTCGTGATGCTACAGCCTCTGAAGCACCGGTGATTTTAGACACCTACGCCAACACCAGTTCGGCGGGGTCAGTGATCGCGCTGCATTTACATCAAGATGATCTCAGTAGCGGCGCGATAGGCGTGTTGAGCTCCTTTGGTGCAGGCTACTCAATCGGTAGTGTTATTTTACGTAAGTGCTAACCTGTAGCCCAGCGCAGAACGTGTTGATCGCGTTATGCGCTGCGGTTACAGGCTGACTTAGTCGATTTTCTTGATGCGCTGAGCGACAAACTTTTGAATCCGTGGCGCGCCAACCATAATCAATAAAAAAGCAACCGGCCAAGCAATATAAAAAGCCCGAAACCAGCGCAGTAAAAAACCTTCCGCCAAGCCGGTATTGACCAAGGTAATGACACAGGTCATTGCGGTCACCATATACAGCGACATTAAAATAGAAAAAACCAAGGGTGCAAAGCGTGGTGCTATCACAAAATGACTCTCCAATATAAAACGGACTAGATTATAGGGTGTTTTTGTTGAATGCTCACCCGTTGCCCTATCTAACTGCCATGGAAACCTTATGTACAGTCTGATTTTTTATGTCCCAAATACGCATCTTGAGACCGTTAAAGAAGCCGTTTTTACAGCGGGCGCAGGTACTATAGGTGATTACCAGTTTTGCGCGAAATGCCCCGTACTTTTAGTGCGGGGATGGATAGCGCGGAAAGCATAGCTTTCCCTTGGGTTTAACGTGCAGCACTGGTATTATATACAGCATGAGTGGGCACACTAAAACGCTCAAAGTTCGAGTGAAAGACAAGCATATTCCACTGCTCAATAATATGGCGCGGTCGGTGAACTTTGTCTGGAACTTTGTGAATGAGTTAAGTCAGCGCTCAATCAAAGAGCGTGGCGTGTTTTTGTCTGCGTATGACATTCAAAAATATACTAACGGCGCGGGAAAAGACTTAGGCTTGCACAGCCAGACTGTGCAGCGTGTTGCGGTTGAGTATACTGTGCGCCGCAAGCAGTTCAAAAAAGCCCGACTAAACTGGCGTAAGTCGTGCGGTGTCAGGCGCTCACTGGGCTGGATTCCTGTTAATACCGCTGCTGCTCAGTGGAAAAATGGACAGGTCTATCACAACGGCCACTACTTTAGCGTGTGGGATAGCTATGGCCTCAACCAGTATAAATTCAGATCAGGCAGCTTCAACGAAGATGCCCGTGGCCGCTGGTACTTCAACGTGGTGGTTGACGTAGAAGCCACAACACCCGCAGGCCAAGACCGTATCGGTATTGATCTGGGGCTGGCAACTACAGCCAC
>DASRNZ010000148.1:0-13825 GCA_035647155.1 Thiopseudomonas sp. | reverse complement strand
CATCCCGAACTCAGTAGTGAAACGATGTATCGCCGATGGTAGTGTGGGGTCTCCCCATGTGAGAGTAGGTCATTGTCAAGCTTAAACACCAAAACCCCAGATCAGCAATGATCTGGGGTTTTTTTATGCCTGCAAGAAAATTGTGGAGAACAAGTGCTACTCTGCGACTCGGTCTGCTGTGCTGAGTTAAGGTGTTTAATTCAGGGCTATGGAGCAATACTTTACTGTGGTGCAACTCGACTTGATATTGAGCGTTTGCTTGAGTGCAGCTGTATCGATTAATGAAGGTGTAGAGTAGAGCTGCACATCCGTCAGTTGTGGGGGTTATTCTGAATTGTCGTATAGCTTGGTACGACTGCAACAGCTTAAGCTGTGCTGGTGTGCTGCTTGAGTAGGTAAATACACTAATTTATGCATCAATGTTTTGTTTTGTGAGCAGGGTCACGCTAGCAGAGGTGCAAGTTTTTTTTAATCTGCCATTATGAAGATCAGTGCCAAGGATGGTACCTGAAAGCAGTTGCACAGGATGTGCACATAAGAGGGGTACTAAGGACAGTACAGGCATGAGGGTTTAAAGTGCAGAGGATGCGCGCATTGGGTCTAGCTTATGGATGAAGCAGATCGATTCATGTCAAAGGCACAGGACGTGCAGTAAAAGCCTCAAATACATCACCGTATTTGAGGCTTTTTTATGCTTGTTCTTTTTATGTACAAACAACACAGCTACTCTATGAGCCTTTGTGCATAACACTAAGCTTTACTGCTAAAATCTCTACATATTTTTAGGTGTGTAGTTATGGATCCTCGAAGCCAAGTTTTATTACGTAATGTTGAGTTGTTTACTGGAAAGGTATTACTTGCAGGGTTACCTGCTGACCAATTACTTGCTGACTTGCCAGAGGGGCAAGGCTGGAGTTGGCATGCGGGTGAATATGAGCAGTTATCTCAGTGTTTTCCTGAACGCTGTGTTTTTTCAACTCAAGCACCAACAGCAGAGTACAGCGCCGGTGTTTTATTTTTGCCTAAATCACGTGAGCTGACCGAGTACTTGCTGCAAGAGTTGGCAGCTAAGGTACCCAGCGGTTTACTATTTATGGTGGGTGAAAAACGCGCGGGTGCAGAGCGAGCAGCAAAGCAACTGGCGGCCTTTGGACGTACTAGTAAAATTGATAGTGCGCGACATTGTCAGTTATGGCGTTGTGAAGTGAGTGATACGCCACAAGCACCGAGCTTAGATGCGCTCAGTAAGGCGTTTACTGTCAGTGCTGCAGAGCAATCTATTCAAGTGTGCAGTGTGCCCGGTGTATTTAGCCATGGCCGCTTGGATTTAGGGACTCAATTGCTTTTAGAGTGCTTGGGTGATTTACCTAAAGGGCATTATTTAGACTTTGGTTGCGGTGCGGGTGTAGTGGGTTCATTTTTGAAAAAAACTTATCCATCCTCACAGGTTACGATGCTTGATGTCGATGCGTTTGCTGTGCACAGCAGTCAGTTAACCTTGGCCGCTAATCAGCTTGAGGCAACTACAATTGCGGGTGATGGTATTCATGCGGCACCTAAACAATTAGCTGCCATTATTAGTAATCCACCTTTTCATCAAGGTGTACATACACAGTACGAAACAACTGAAACCTTATTGCGTGAAGCCGCTGAGCATCTACAGCCAGGTGGTGAGTTGCGTATTGTTGCCAATAGTTTTTTAAAGTACCAGCCGTTGATTGAGCAGCATTTAGGGCCATGTACAGTGTTAGCAGAGCGTAATGGTTTTAAAGTGTACCGTGCGATACGCCGTTAATAGAGTGTTCAATGTGCAACTATTTTATTTTATAAAGGATATAACGTGACTGATAATACTTTTGTGTTTGATGTAACAGGTGTTGAGCAGTTTGAGCAGTTGGTGATACAGAATTCATTTGATCAGCCGGTGTTAGTCGACTTCTGGGCACAGTGGTGTGCTCCCTGTAAGGTGTTGATGCCTATACTTGAGAAAATTACGAAAAGCTATCAGGGTGAGTTTTTACTGGCTAAAGTGGATTGCGATATCGATCAAGATATTGTTTCCCGCTTAGGGGTGAAGAGTTTACCTACTGTTGTGCTCTTTAAAGACGGTAAGCCCGTTGATGGCTTTACCGGTGCGCAAAGCGAGTCTGATATTCGCACCTTGCTTAGCAAGTATATTTCTGAGCCTGCGCAAGAAGCAGAAGACCCTCAGCAAACAGCACAGCAGCTCTTTGATAATGGTGAGTTTGCTCAGGCAGAAGCATTATTAAAAGAAGTTTTATCCGGTGATGATCAACGGCCCACTGCGCTTATATTATTTGCACGTTGCTTAGCTGAGAGAGGTGCTTTAGCGGATGCAGAAGCTGTTATCAATTCAGTCATTGATGATCAACATAAACATGCGGTAGCTGCGGTACGTGCGCAATTGACGTTTTTAAGACAAGCAGCAGAATTATCTGATATGGCAGACCTTAAAACCCGCCTAGCAAAAGATGCGCAGGATGATGAAGCTTTATTGCAGCTGAGTATTCAGCAGTTAGCACGACAAATGTACGAGCCCGCTTTAGATAACTTACTACAGTTATTTATCCGCAACCGTAGCTTTGCTGATGGCGCAGCGCATAAAACTTTGCTGCAAGTCTTTGAGTTGTTAGGTACTGAACATCCATTAGTGACTTTGTATCGTCGACGCTTATATCAGACGCTGTATTGAACAACACTTAATAGCTTAGGTGATCTAACTTATGCAAGGTTTTTACGCCATGCTGCTTGATGCATGGCGGCACGCTGATACACGCCAGCGCTTATTCGCGCTGGCCATACCTATGATTCTTAGCAATCTATCCGTCCCCTTAGTCGCGTTGGTTGACAGTGCCGTGGTGGGACGGCTTCCGCATGCCTATCAGCTAGGCGCTGTGGCAGTGGGCGGTAGCATCTATACCATGCTGGTGTGGACCTGTGGCTTTTTACGTATGGGTAGTACAGGCTTTGCTGCGCAAGCAGCAGGGCGCAATGATCAACAGGCGCTGCGCTATATTTTATTGCAAAGCTTATTACTGGTTATTGTCTTAAGCGTGCTGTGTTTAGCTCTCGTCTTGTCGTTATTGCCGCATATATTGCAGTGGATGGATACTTCAGGTGATTTGCAGGCGCTGGCTCAGCAATATGTGTTGATTCGTCTTTATGGATTGCCTGCTGCATTAATGATGCACGTCCTAGCGGGTTGGTTGCTGGGTCTGCAAAATGCGCGTGCGGCCTTATGGATGTTACTGCTAGCCAACTCAGTGAATATTGTTTTAGATATCTATTTTGTCTTTGGTCTGCAGTGGGAAGTTGCCGGCGCTGCGCGAGCTTCGGTGATTGCTGAATGGTCAGGTGCATTACTGGGGCTGCTACTCGCTTGGCGTTATGTAGATAAAGGTCCGTTACTGAATTTTTGGCGGCATCTATTGCGCTGGGCGAGTTGGCGACCTTTATTGGCGGTCAATCGTGATATTTTAATTCGTAGTTTAGCGCTGCAAGCTGTGTTCTTTAGCGTGACCTTTCAAGGTGCACGTTTAGGTGATAACACTGTTGCGGCTAATGCTTTATTACTCAATGGCTTGCTGCTGTGTTCCTATGCGCTAGATGGTTTAGCTCATGCCTTAGAGGCGCTGACGGGGCATGCATTAGGCAAAAAAGATCAGCGCGCGCTGCAACGGGCTTTATGTTTGGTGAGTATCTATGCGTTATTGGCCAGTACGGTATTTGCGCTGTTGTTTTGGTTATTTGGCGATGTATTTATTGCCCTGCAAACCAATATCGCTAGTGTGCAAGAAACCGCCTCGGACTATCTGATTTATCTCGCGCTGCTGCCATTGATTACAGTGTGGAGCTATGTAATGGATGGGCTCTTTATTGGTGCCACGCGGGCAAGAGAAATGCGCAACTCTATGCTGCTCGCGGTCTTAGTCTGCGCGCCTATTGCCTGGCTATTACATGACCTAGGTAATCATGGTTTATGGATTGCGTTCTTATTTTTTATGGCGCTTAGGGCGGTATTTCTGGGCATCAGTGCTCGTCATCTGCCCAGTTGGTTTCAGAAGCCTTTGTGATACATCCTGCGTTGCAATACTGCAGGAATTAAACACAAGGCGCAGAGTAATATTAATGGCCAAGACTGCCAGCGTAAGTAAGGTGTTAAGCCTTGCATCGGTACGACTGAGCCACGTAATACGGCTTGCTGAAACTGTGGCACTGTTACAGTTATTTCACCGCGAGGATCAATCAGCGCGCTGACACCATTATTGGTCGCTCGAATCATCCAGCGTCCTGCTTCGAGTGCACGCATCTGCGCCATTTGTAAGTGTTGCATAGGGCCGATGGATGTGCCGAACCAAGTGTCATTACTGATGGTCAGTAAGATATCGCTTTGTGCAGCCAACTCAGTCGCAAATTCTGGATACACCACTTCATAACAGATATAAGGTGCAATTTTATAGCCCTTAGCGTTGAGTGGTGCTTGCTGACTGGGTCCACGAGCAAAGTCTGACATGGGTAAATCAAAGAAGGCAATCACGCCGCGTAGCAGATCTTGCAGCGGCACGTATTCGCCAAAGGGTACAAGCTTTTGCTTACGGTATTCGCCGTCGCTATCACCCAGTGTGGTGATGGCGTTGTAATAGCGTAAATCCCCATAAGAATCTTGTTGACGCAAAGGTAGGCCAGTGATTAAGGCTGAATCCTGACGGCTAATAATACGATCCATGCTGTCGAGATAGCCTTGTGCTTGCTCTTTTAATACCGGTACTGCAGTTTCTGGCCAGATCACTAAATCACTGGGGGCAGCATTTAAGGTCATAGATTGATAGAGCAGCAGTTGCGCTTCAATTTGCGCTGGATCCCATTTAAGATTTTGTTCGATATTACCTTGAATAGCGGTGACACTGAGCGGCTTAGCTGAGGGCTGTGTCCATTCGTATGACTGCATGCTCAAGCCTAAGCTCCAGATCACAATCAAGAGCAGCCCAGCGCTTATGCGTGATAAGTGTTTGGCTTTCCATAGGGTGATTAGCAAGACGCTACTCAGCGCTAAGGTAAAGGAAATCAGCCACACGCCACCCAATGGTGCCAGTCCAGCGAGTGGCCCTTGCAGCTGGCTGTAACCAATATACAGCCATGGAAAGCCAGTTAAGAACCAACCGCGAAAAGCTTCAATTATCACCCAAAGAGCGGCAAAGGCTAATGCGTTACTGATGGAGTGATTATTTTGTCGTAAAAAGCGGGCCCAAAGCCAGCCGAGCAGAGCTAAGAACAGTCCTAGACCAGCCACAAAGGCAATGGTTAGGAACAGCGCTAAAGGTGCTGAGGCGGCGCCGTAGTCATGGATGCTGACATACACCCAGCTGGTGCCGCTGGCAAACAAACCAAAACCAAACCACCAGCCGCGCACTGCAGCTTGGCGTGGATTCAGTTGACTGAGTCCCAGATATAAAACTATGCAGGAGATAAAGACCAACGGCCACAGGTTGAACGGCGCTAAGGTTAAAGTAATCAAAGCACCAGCGGCAAGACTCAGGCTATTGCCCATCCAGCCGCTACGAGTAAGCCATTGCATGGTGTATATCCCTAGTTAATCCGGTACAAAGTGAGCTAATCAGTAATCCTGTTTGATTTTTTTATCTACAGGTGTAATGCGTAAAAGGTGCAAGCGGCGGCTATCGGCATTGAGCACACGAAAACGCATCCGATCGACTTCAATGGTTTCATTGCGCTTAGGTAAGTGACCAAAGGCGCTCATCACAACACCACCGATGGTGTCAAATTCATCTTCAGAGAAGCCGCTGTTAAAGAAGTCATTGAAGTCATCGACAGGGGTCAGAGCCTTAACAATAAAATCACCCGTGGGCAATGTGCGAATATAGCTGTCTTCTTCGACATCGTGCTCATCTTCAATGTCACCAACGATTTGCTCAAGCACGTCTTCAATGGTGACTAATCCAGCTACGCCGCCGTATTCATCAATCACTACGGCCATATGATTGTGATTGGCGCGAAATTCCTTGAGTAAGACATTTAAGCGTTTAGATTCAGGTACAAAGTTGCACGGACGCAATAAGCTGCGCAAATCAAAGTTGTCTTCTTTTTTCAGGATCAGTGGCAGTAAATCTTTAGCCAACAGAATGCCCAACACTTCATCGTTATTATCACCAATCACGGGGTAGCGAGAATGCGCGGCGTCAATAATAGACGGCAAAAACTCTTCGGGTGATTGACAGGCTTTAATACTCGTCATTTGCGAGCGCGGGATCATAATATCGCGCACTTGCAAGTCAGCAATTTGAATCGCGCCTTCAACAATCGCAAGTGCGTCGTTATCCAGCAGTTTATTGCGGTTTGCTTCGCGCAGCAATTCAAATAATTCTTGGCGGTTTTTAGGTTCTTGGGCAAAAGCGTGGGTTAGTTTGTCCAGCCATGACTTATGCCCATTGCTAGAATTGTCTTCACTCATGATGGTATTAAATCCGTGTTTTGATTATCGTGATAAGGGTCAGGGTGACCGATTTCAGCCAGTAACTGGCGTTCTAAATCTTCCATTTCTTCAGCTTCTTCGTCATCAATATGATCATAGCCTAATAAGTGTAAACAGCCATGAATCACTAAATGCGCCCAGTGCGCGGTCAGCGCTTTGCCTTGCTCCGCAGCTTCTTTTTCCACCACTGGCACGCAAATGACTAAATCACCCAGCAAAGGGATATCCAGTAGGCCATCGGGAATATCAGCAGGGAAAGACAACACATTGGTGGGGTAGTCTTTGCCGCGCCAGGTTGAGTTCAACTCTAAGCCCTCTTCAGCATCAACCAAACGGATAGTCAGTTCGGAAGCATTGCTGCGTTGACGTAAAGCTAAACCACACCAGACTAAAAAATCGGCATGGCTGGGCAGTTGTTTGGCGCAACTGGCAATTTGTAGATCAAGTTCGATCAAGGACGTAGCTCTCTAGCAGGGTCAGTGGGTGCGGCTGAGTTATAACTTTCGTAAGCCTCAATGATGCGTTGCACCAGAGGGTGACGAACGACATCGCTGGACTTAAAGAAAGTAAAACCAATGCCAGGCACATCTTGCAAGACTTTAGTCACGTGGGTCAGTCCAGACGTTGTGCCGCGCGGCAAGTCGATTTGCGTGATATCACCGGTAATCACTGCGGTTGAGCCAAAACCAATACGAGTGAGGAACATTTTCATTTGTTCCATCGTGGTATTTTGGCTTTCATCCAGGATGATAAAGCTATTACTCAATGTGCGACCGCGCATATAGGCTAGCGGTGCGACTTCAATCACTTGTTTTTCAATCAAGCGCGTCACATGCTCAACACCGAGCATCTCGAACAGAGCATCGTATAAAGGACGCAAGTAGGGGTCGATTTTCTGTGACAAATCACCGGGTAAAAAGCCGAGTTTTTCGCCGGCTTCCACTGCAGGGCGCACCAATAAAATATGTTGCACTAATTCACGCTCAAGAGCATCAACCGCACAGGCTACCGCTAGATAGGTTTTACCCGTACCTGCAGGGCCTACACCGAAGTTAATGTCGTGCGCTAAGATCGATTTGACATAGTCTTGTTGGTTTTCACCACGCGGACGAATGGCACCTGTACGTGTGCGCAAAGCAACAGTACTGGTTTGTTTGCTCGATGGGCTCGATAGTTCTTGCATGCTCGACTCTTGTAAAAAGAGGTGCACAGTATCGGGTGTCAAATCAGAATGCTTGGTTTCGCGATAGAGACGACGTATCAGTTGTTCAGCTGTACGGGTTTGCTCGCGAGGACCCAGCAATTCAAATTGCTCGCCACGATTACGAAGGGTGATATTTAATCGTTGTTCGATTAAACGTAAGTGCTCGTCATATTGGCCGCACAGATTTGCAAAGCGTGCAGCTTCAAAAGAATCGAGGGTAAAACGATGAGTATCAGTTGATGTGTTCAAGGACTTGAAAGACGCCTGCTTAACAAATGTGATGCCTAGGATAGCGCTGTAAATGCAAAGCGGGAAGAGGTAAAAAGGTCGAGTATTTATTTGTTAAGCCAAGGCGGCTAAAAAGTAGCCGCCAGCTGGGCTGTCATCTGTTTTATTAAGGTTTAGACAGTGGTGTTTTCACAAATTTGTGTTAGCGCTTGCGCCCAGTGTTCTTCAGCGTTTAAGCATGGAATTAGGATCAATTCTTCACCGCCTGCAGCGATAAAGTCTTCACGACCTTCAATGCCCAGTTCTTCTAAGGTTTCGATACAATCTGCAACAAATGCTGGAGACATGACCATCAACTTTTTAACCCCACGCGCCGCCAGCTCTTTTAAGGTGGCATCAGTGTAGGGTTCAATCCATTTGTTTTTACCTAGGCGCGACTGAAACGCGACAGACCATTGATCTTTGCGCAAGCCCGCTTCTTGAGCAAATAACTCAGCGCTGCGCATGCATTGTGCGCGATAACAGGTATCCAACACAGCTTGGCTGGCAGTTTCGCAGCACGACTTATCACTTAAGCAATGTGAGCCTGTCGGATCGAGCTTTTTCAGATGGCTTTCAGGTAGGCCGTGGAAGCTTAAGAGCAGGTGATCAAAGTCTTGCTCTAAGTGTGTTTCAGCACTTTTTGCCAAGGCCTTGATATAAATAGGGTCAGCATAAAAAGGCTTAACGATATTAAGCTTGAGCGATAGGTTGTTCTTTTTAATGCACAGTTCGGCTTCTTTAATGGCCGTGGTAGTGGTGCTGTCGGCAAACTGTGGATAGAGCGGGGCAAAGGTGACAGTTTTGATACCTTGCTTTTCCAGCTCTAATAAGCGCGTGCAAATTGATGGCTCACCATAACGCATGGCTAACAGAGTTGGGCCGTGTGGCCAGTAGGGGCGCACAGCATCGGTTAATCGTTCGCTGATAACCACCAGAGGTGAGCCTTCTGGCCACCAAATTGAGGCATAGGCTGCAGCTGACTTCGCCGGGCGCACCACTAAAATAATGCCCACTAATAAGCGGCGCAGTGGCCATGGGATATCAATGACATAGGGGTCCATTAAAAATTGGTTCAGATAACGGCGTACATCGCTCACTGACGTTGAGCGCGGTGAACCAAGATTCGCGAGCAATAAAGCGTGATCAGACATGGTATGTATCCATTTCTCTAAAGGCAAAGTGCGCTAGTGTAAGGGGTTATGGCTGAAAAAGAACCCCTCAAACCAACAGCCTGAAAGGTATTGTGATGATGGTTATGGGTTTAAATAATACCTGAGCGTTACAAACTGACTGTTCGGTCTTTAGAAATAGAACACTTATCAATCAAGTATTTTACTATACTGGCCCTCTAGCGTATTTCAGAAGCTGTTGTCAAAGGTCTAATTACTATGCCGCATCGCCTTATTTTTATATTGATATCTGTGTCATTGGCTCTGCTCAGTGGGTGCAGTAATGAGGAGCCCGTTGTCAGTGGTACGCAGCCTGTGATGGTGGTGCAGCCTGAATCATCGAGCGATGCGCAGGTCGCCTTTCCAGGCCAAGTGCGCGCGCGCTTAGAGCCTGAGTTGGCCTTTCGTTTGGGCGGTAAAGTGATTCAGCGCTTGGTGGATGTCGGTGCTAAAGTTATCCCAGAACAAGTTTTAGCAAAGCTGGATCCTGAAGATGTGCGCCTGCATTTAGATGCGATGCAAGCGCAAGTCTCTGCAGCACAAGCGAATTTGGCACTTGTGAAAGCCGAACGTGACCGTTATAAAACCCTGCTGGATCGCCAGCTACTCAGTCACTCGCATTACGATAATGCGCAAAATCAGTTTAAAACCGGACAGGCACGTCTACAGCAAGCACAAGCTGAATTGGCTGCGGCTAAAAACCAAGCCGATTACACACAATTACGCGCACCTTATTATGGCGTGATTGCCCAAGCTCAAGTCGAAGCAGGGCAAGTGGTTGCAGCAGGGCAAACTGTATTTGTCTTGGCGGTGGATGGTGAGCGTGAAGTGGCAATTGATTTACCTGAACATGCCATTGAGCGTTTTAAAGTCGGTCAACCGGTGCAAGTATCCTTGTGGTCGCAACCTGACAGCCGTATTGCCGGTGAGATTCGTGAAATTGCTCCTGCTGCCGATGCGCGTTCACGCACCTATGCCGCACGCGTGGCATTTCGCACCGCAACCATTGCGGCAGAGCTCGGGCAAAGTGCCAAAGTGTATATGCACGCTAATACGCAAACGCAGTATAGCGTTCCTTTATCTGCGGTGACTGCTGAAGCTCAGCAGGCCTATGTCTGGGTGGTGGATGCAAAAACTGCAACGGTTCAGCAGCGCTTTGTTGAGTTGGGTGCGTTTGGGCAAGTCAATGTACCAGTGCTTCAAGGCCTACAAGGTGACGAGTGGGTGGTAGCGGCTGGTGTGCATTTATTGCAAGAAGGACAAGCAGTGCGTCCAGTGGATCGTGCTAATCAGCCTGTTTTGCTTAGCACTCAGGAGTAATGAAATGCGTTTTAATCTTTCTGAGTGGTCGCTGAATAATCGCCCTTTAGTGTTGTTTGCCATGGTCATGTTAGCGCTGATTGGCAGCATGTCTTATAGCGCCTTAGGCCAAAGTGAAGACCCGCCCTTTACCTTTAAAGCCATGGTGATTCATACCCTTTGGCCTGGTGCGACAGCAGAAGAAATGGCGCAGCAAGTTACAGAACGTATTGAAAAGAAACTGATGGAAACCGGTGAGTTTGAAAAGGTTATTTCCTTCTCTCGTCCGAGTGAATCACAGGTGACCTTTGTTGCGCGCGACTCGTTAAGCTCCAAGCAAGTGCCAGAACTCTGGTATCAGATCAGAAAGAAAATCAGTGATATCCGTCATACCTTACCGCAAGGTGTGCAAGGACCCTTTTTTAATGATGAGTTTGGCACCACCTTCGGCAATATTTATGCGCTGACCGGGCAGGGCTTTGATTATGCTATTTTAAAAGATTATGCCGACCGTGTGCAGCTGCAATTACAACGGGTTAAAGATGTCGGCAAGGTTGAAATCTTGGGTTTGCAGGATGAGAAGATCTGGGTTGAATTATCCAATACACGTCTGGCCAACCTAGGTTTACCGCTGCAAGCGGTGCAGCAAGCCTTAGCTGAACAAAATAGCGTCTCTGCGACAGGTTTTTTTGAAACGGCCAGCGACCGCGTGCAATTGCGCGTCAGCGGGCGTTTTGAAACCGTACAAGAAATTCGCGAGTTTCCCATTCGAGTGGGTGAGCGCACTTTTCGTTTAGGTGATATTGCCGAAGTGCGTCGTGGTTTTAATGACCCTGCGGCACCACGTGTACGCTTTATGGGCGATAACGCTCTAGCCATTGCTGTGGCGATGCGTGATGGCGGTGATATTTTAGTGTTGGGTAAAGCGCTGGAAGAAGAGTTTTCGCGACTGCAAGACACTTTACCCTTGGGTATGGAACTGCGCAAAGTTTCGGATCAGCCGGCCGCGGTTAAAGAAAGTGTCGGCGAGTTTGTCCAAGTCTTGGTTGAAGCGCTGTTGATTGTTTTATTTGTCTGTTTTTTCTCGCTGGGTTTTCGCACCGGCTTGGTGGTGGCATTTTCCATTCCGCTGGTTTTGGCGATGACCTTTGCTTTAATGAATTACTTTGGCATTGGTCTGCACAAAATTTCCTTAGGCGCACTGGTGCTGGCGCTGGGCTTAATGGTGGATGACGCCATTATTGCCGTGGAAATGATGTCGATTAAAATGGAACAGGGTATGGGCCGAGTCAAAGCCGCCAGTTTTGCTTGGACCAGTACCGCCTTTCCCATGCTGACCGGTACCTTAATTACTGCAGCCGGTTTTTTACCTATTGCGACGGCAGAGTCAGCGGTGGGTGAATATACTCGATCGATATTCCAAGTGGTGGGCATTGCGCTAATTGTCTCGTGGATTGCTGCTGTGGTCTTTGTACCCTATCTGGGTGATAAGCTATTACCCGATTTGGCTCGCCTAAAAGCCGCTAAGCATGGCAGCCAAGAGGGTGAGCATGATCCTTATGCCACGCCGATGTATCAGCGTATCCGAGCAGTGATTACTTGGTGCGTCAGTCATCGAACCATTGTGATTTTAGTAACAGTTTTACTCTTTGCTGGTTCGGTTTTTAGTTTCCGTTTTGTGCCCAAACAATTCTTTGCTGATTCCAATCGTTTAGAGTTGCTGCTGGATATTAAACTGGCTGAAGGTGCCTCGTTAAAAGCCACGCAAGCGCATGTTGAAACCATTGAGGGTTTATTAAAAGAGCGCGCAGGTATTGAAAACTATGTCGCTTATATTGGCTCAGGTTCGCCGCGCTTCTATTTGCCGCTAGATCAACAGTTGCCTGCCACCAGTTTTGCTCAGTTTGTGATGATTACTGACAGTCTTGCAGAGCGTGAAGAGGTACGTGCTTGGTTAATTGAGACCATGCAAAACCAGTTTCCTGATGTGCGTGCGCGTATTACTCGGTTAGAAAATGGCCCACCAGTAGGTTATCCCGTGCAGTTTCGCGTAACCGGTGAGCATATTAGCCAGGTGCGTAAACTGGCGCGGCAGGTGGCTGCGGTGGTGCGTGATAATCCACATGTCAGTAATGTGCATTTGGATTGGGAAGAGCCTAGTAAAGTGGTGTACTTGCAGATTGATCAAGATCGCGCTCGCGCCATGGGTGTGAGTACCGTTGGTGTGTCTGATTTCTTACGCGGTGCTTTATCCGGCGCCAGTGTCGGGCAGTTTCGTGAAGGCAATGAGTTGATCGAGATACTGCAGCGCGGCACCTTAGGGGATCGTGAAGACTTAGCCAGTTTAGGCAGCTTGGCGATTCCAACAGAATATGGCACCAGTATCTCACTGTCGCAGGTGGCAAACTTAGAGTACGGCTTTGAAGAAGGTGTGATTTGGCACCGTAATCGTTTACCCACAGTCACAGTGCGTGCGGATATTTATGGCAAGCGCCAAGCTGTGGATGTGACACAAGATATCTTGCCGCATTTACAAGCTGTCCGTGATGCGTTGCCTGATGGCTATTTGCTCGAAGTGGGCGGAACAGTCGAAGATGCAAGCCGTGGCCAGAGTTCTGTGATTGCCGGTGTGCCACTATTTTTATTGGTGGTGCTGACGTTATTGATGATTCAGTTGCGCAGTTTTTCCCGCTCAGTGATGGTGTTTCTCACCGCGCCGCTGGGTTTAATTGGCGTGACTTTGTTCTTATTACTGTTTAATCAGCCGTTTGGTTTTGTTGCCATGCTCGGTACCATTGCCTTATCAGGTATGATTATGCGCAACTCAGTGATATTGGTGGATCAAATTGAAACCGATATTGCCATTGGACACACACCTTGGCAGGCTGTAATTGACGCTACTGTACGACGTTTTCGACCCATTATACTGACCGCTTTAGCGGCCGTGTTAGCCATGATTCCATTATCACGTAGCGTGTTCTTTGGGCCTATGGCTGTGGCGATTATGGGTGGATTAACCGTCGCAACAGTACTGACATTGTTATTCTTGCCAGCGCTCTACGCCGCCTGGTTCCGTGTCCGCAAAGAGTAAACTATAGGCAAGTGCACGCATTTTTGTTGCTGGCACTTGCCGTGCCTATTGAGATGCTTGAAACTCTGCACTATGAATATATTGATTATTGGCCCAAGTTGGGTCGGCGACATGGTGATGGCGCAGACATTATTTATCTGTCTCAAGCAGCTGCACCCTGATTGCCACATTGATGTGTTAGCGCCGGACTGGAGTCGGCCTATCTTGCAACGTATGCCCGAAGTGCGCCAAGCACTCAGCTTTCCGCTGGGTCATGGTGTGCTGGATTTGGCTGCGCGGCG
>DASRNZ010000147.1:0-23121 GCA_035647155.1 Thiopseudomonas sp. | reverse complement strand
GCACAGATGACTACCAAGCCTTTATCGAGCTACTTGCACAAAGCAGCGTGCAAAGCTTTAAACCCTACTGGTGGGCATTGGGAATAGAGGCAGAGATGGAAACGTACTTGAAGGAGAATGGTTATGGTGCCTGAAGGGTGGATAGCGACACAGGTTGGGGATATAGCCGAGTTCACCTCTGGCGGCACTCCCAGTAAACAAAATGCAGATTTTTGGGGTGGAGTTAAACCATGGTTTTCTGGAAAAGATCTTAAAACCCATTATCTAGAAAACAGCATAGACACGCTGACAGAAGAAGGCTTCAAAGTCGCTAAAAAGGCACCTCAAGGAGCCTCATTAATACTCGTCAGAGGGATGACGTTACTGAAAGATTTTCCTGTTGGCTATGCCACTAGAGAGGTTGCTTTCAATCAAGACTTAAAAGCTTTAATACCTCATGAAAATATCGATGGTCTGTTTCTATCTTTTTTATTAGTGGCTGAAAAAAACAAAATACGCCAGCTTGTAAGTACAGCTGGGCACGGCACTGGAAGGCTGGATACTGAATCTATCCAAGCATACCCAATAAATCTTCCACCACTGCACGAGCAAAAGAAAATTGCCCAAATCCTATCAACTTGGGACAAGGCCATCACCACCACTGAGCAACTGCTCGCCAATAGCCAGCAGCAGAAAAAAGCTCTAATGCAGCAGCTCCTCACCGGCAAAAAGCGCCTGCTGGATGAGAGTGGGGTTAAGTTTAACGTGGAATGGAAAACTTATTATTTATCTGATTTAGCCAAAATAGTAATGGGCTCATCCCCTAAATCAGACGCTTATAACGAAACAGGATTAGGTTTGCCGCTGCTACAAGGTAATGCTGATATTAAAAAACGTAGGTCAGCACCTCGTATTCACACGTCTGAAATAACTAAAGAATGCAAAGTTGGTGATATTTTACTTAGTGTTCGTGCGCCTGTCGGCACTGTAGCCATTTCAAATCACCACGCATGTATTGGCCGTGGTATTGCTGCAATAAGTGCAAAAAACGGATTCGATCAAGACTTCATATATCAATGGTTGTTATGGTTTGAAGCAATGTGGTGCTCTTTCTCTCAAGGAAGCACATTTGAGTCAGTTAACAGTAATGACATTAAGAAAATAAAAATAAAAAGCCCTGAATACATGGAGCAACAAAAAATCGCCTCTGTGCTATCTGCTGCTGACGATGAAAAAAATGCTCTACAGCAAAAGCTCGCTCATCTAAACCAAGAGAAAAAAGCTCTAATGCAGCAGCTGCTGACCGGCAAACGACGCGTAAAGGTGACAACCGCATGAACGACACACACTTAACCGATGTTGAAATCGAATACCTAGACAACACATTACTAGACCATGGCAACGATGAATCCATCCTCACAGTTTCCGAGCTGGATGGCTTTTTTACAGCCATTATATCCGGCCCAGAAATAATACCTCCAAGCATCTGGTATCCAGTCTTATGGGGCGGCGCAGAAAACGAACCCGAGTGGTCAAGTCACAAAGAGAAAGAAAAGTTCTTCGCCCTACTGATTCGTCACATGAACTTCCTAGTCACCACCTTTATGCACTATCCAACAGAATTTGAAGCGCTGTTTATGGTCAATGACAGCAATGAGAATAAGATGACTATTTATATTGCCGAAGATTGGTGCTTTGGCTATATGTGTGGCGTTGATCTAGGCCAGTGGCCCACATTACCTGATGAAATGGATGTGTATTTAGAAGCCATTCGCCTGCATGGTCGGGAAGACAACTTCGAGCGTCTCGGTAAACTCAGCATTGAAGAGCATCAACAAACCGTAGCTAAAATAGAGCCCGCAGCCGCAAAGTTACACGCGTATTGGCTCGAGCGACGCACACCCACTGTTACCCAACTGCGCCGGACAGAGCCTAAAACAGGCCGCAACGACCCCTGCGCCTGTGGCAGCGGAAAAAAGTACAAACAGTGTTGTTTGCATTGAGTTATCAGACGATAAATAAATATTTAGCCTCGTTTAAGAGCAACCGTATGAACACAGCCTTGCACTTGCTTTTAACGAGCGGGGTTCACTATACTGTCTGTAACACAACCGCCACGCTTAGTACCCTTAGGGGTGTCGCGCAACCTTGGCGGTTTTTTTATGCCTGCAGGGAATAGCATATGCATAAACACTATAATAAGCCCGCCCTTACCTTTGAGCAGCAGCTAGAACACTTACAAAACCATGGTTTAAGCGTTAGCAACACAGAAAGTGCTTTGCAGAAACTATCTAGCATCAGCTACTACAGACTTAGCGCTTATTGGTATCCATTCCGCCAAAAAAACACTGAAGGCGATGTAGAAAATCATTTCATTAATGGAACAGAATTTAGCCAAGTCATTGAGCTTTACGAGTTCGATAGACGCTTACGCTCTTTGGTTATGGATGCCATTGAGCGAGTTGAAGTCTCTGTTCGCACTCGTATTACCTACCATATAGGGCACCGTTATGGCCCATTTGGACATACAAACGCTGTCAATTTTCATCATCGGTTTGCTCATGCCACTTGGCTAAAAAAGCTAGAAAGCGAAACGAACCGCTCTTCAGATGAGTTTATTCGTCACTACAGAAATAATTATACGGAGTTTCCAAAACTACCTATATGGATGCTGACAGAGGTTATAAGCTTTGGCGCTTTATCATTTTTCTACAAAGGATTAAAAAACAGTCAGAAGGATGGTATTGAGGATAAAAAAGCCATTTCAGACAATTTCAATCTACATTATAAGCGGCTTGAAGACTGGTTACACACACTGACGTATGTACGTAACGTCTGCGCGCACCACAGCCGACTTTGGAACCGAGAGTTAGCTATACGCCCTGATAAGGTCGCACAAGCAGAATGGCTCCCACCCATAACCCCGCGTAATAATCGTATTTTTTATATTTTATTGATGCTTAGGCACCTACTGCGCTGTACCGGAAATGGCGATACTTGGGCAATGGAAATAGCTGCCCTATTAGAGCCAATAGCCCGCAATAACAGTTACCGAAGCGCTATGGGCATACCCGACAACTGGAAGGATCACCCGCTATGGAAATAAACCCCGCCCCAAAATTTCAGGAAGAATACAGCGCTAAGCTGCCAGCTCTGGCCTTGCTTACTCAACTGGGCTGGTCGTTTTTAGCGCCTGAGCAAGCGTTAGCGGCGCGGGGCGGTAAGTTGAATGAGGTGGTGCTGCGCTCTATTTTGCGCACAGAGCTGGGTAAGCGTCGTTTCACTTTTGCCGGTCAAGAGCATCCGCTGTCTGCCAAAGCCATTGATAACTTAATTGCTGAGGTCTGCAGCCCTGCCCTTAACGAAGGTTTGCTGACGGCTAACGAAAAAATCTATAACCATCTGCTCTACGGTATTTCTGTCAGCGAGTTTATCGATGGTAAAAAAGCCAACCCAACCGTTGCGCTGATTGATTGGCACAACCCAGCCAATAACAGCTTTACCTTTACCGAAGAGTTCAGCGTTACGCGGGCTGGTGGCATTGAGTCGCGTCGTCCGGATATTGTCTGCTTTGTAAATGGTATTCCCTTGGTGGTGATTGAGGCTAAACGCCCCGATGGTCACAGCAATAAAGGCCCAACGGTTGACGAAGGTATTTCACAAAGCCTGCGCAATCAACGCAATGATGAAATCCCCCTACTCTTTGCTTACAGCCAGTTATTGCTGTCGATTAATGGTAACCAAGGCCGCTACGGCACTTGTGGTACGGCTAAAAAGTTTTGGTCAGCCTGGCGCGAAGAAGATATCTCTGATGTGCAGATGCTGGCGGTTAAAAATATCAAGCTTACGCCAGCGCAGTGTTCAGGCTTATTTACCCACCGTCCAAGTGCTGATTTAGCTTGGTATAAAAATCTAGTTAGTGCAGGTGAGCTGGCAGTGACCGGACAAGACCAGCTGCTAATCAGCTTGCTCTCGCCAAATCGGTTACTGGAATTTATCCGTTATTTTACCTTGTTCGATAAAAAAGCCGGCAAGATTGTGGCGCGCTATCAGCAGGTGTTTGGCATTAAGCGTTTGCTCGAACGCATCAGTATTAAAAACAGCACAGGCGGTCGTGAAGGTGGGGTGATCTGGCACACCACAGGTTCTGGTAAGTCGCTGACGATGGTGTTGTTAAGTAAGGCGCTTATTCTGCATGACAGCCTTAAGCAGTGCCGTATTGTGATTGTGACTGACCGCGTTGATTTAGAAAATCAGCTCAGCAGCACCTTTGCTTTAAGCGGTGAGTTGTCGGGTAAAGATGATAAAAGCTTAGCCATGGCCACATCAGGTACACGCCTAGCTGAGCAAATTGGTAGTGGCACTGAGCGTATTATTTTTTCTCTAATTCAAAAGTTTAATAGCGCAACAAAACTGCCTGAATGCGTGAATACCAGCGCTGATATTATTGTGCTGATTGATGAGGGTCACCGCAGTCAAGGTGGCGAAAACCATATCCGTATGAAGCTGGCGCTGCCCAATGCTTCATTTATTGCTTTTACCGGCACGCCTCTATTAAAAGACGATAAAACCACCAGTAAATTTGGCCCTATTGTGCATGCCTACACTATGCAACGTGCGGTCGAAGACCAAACTGTTACGCCGCTACTCTATGAGGAGCGTATCCCTGAGCTGAATGTCAACGAGCGTGCGCTTGATACGTGGTTTGAGCGTATTACCGATGGTTTAAGTGATGAACAGAAAACCGACTTGAAACGTAAGTTTGCAAAAAAAGGGCAGATCTATAGTGCTGATGACCGTATTCGTTTGATTGCTCTGGATGTCGCCTCACACTTTGAAAAAAATATCGACGAGGGACTTAAAGGCCAATTAGCCTGCGATAGCAAAGCCTCTGCGATTAAATATAAAAAGTATTTAGACGAAGCAAAGTTATTTGAATCTGCCGTAGTCATGAGTCCGCCTGATAGCCGTGAAGGCAATACTGAAGTGGATGAAGACACGACGCCAGAAATTACTAAATGGTGGAAAGACAATGTCGGCTCGCAAGATGAGCAGGTTTACACCAAACATCTGATTGAGCGCTTTGCTGATGAGGCTGATCCCCTAAAAATGCTGATTGTAGTGGATAAGCTGCTCACCGGCTTTGATGAGCCTCTCAACGCTGTTTTATATATCGACAAAGCCCTTAAAGAACATAATTTAATTCAAGCCATTGCCCGTGTGAACCGCCTGCACGCAAAAAAGAAGTTCGGTTTATTGATTGATTATCGCGGTATTTTATCTGAGCTTGATACCACCATTGCTAAATATCAGGAACTCGCCTCACGTACCCAAGGCGGCTATGACATCGATGATATTGCCGGCATGTATAACCAAATGAGCACCGAGTACAAGCATCTGCCACAGCTGTATAAAAGTGTTTGGGCGATTTTCGCCGGAGTTAAAAACAAACATGATATTGAGCAGTTACGCCAGGTGTTAGTCCCGCGCATTGAGGACAGAAACGGCGAATTGGTCGATATCAATATCAAAGTGCGTGATGATTTTTATGAAGCATTAACCGCCTTTGCCAGCTGTTTAAAGATTGCCCTGCAATCAGCGACCTTCTTTGAAGATACAAGCTTTAGCGATGACGACCGCCGCCACTATAAAGAAACCCTTAAACAGTTTTCCAGCTTGCGTCAGCTGGTGCAGCAGGATGCTGGCGAGCGCATTGACTACGACGAGTACGCTGAGCAGGTGAAGAAGCTACTGGATAAGCACGTAGTGGGTGTGGAAGTACGTGACCCTGATGGTGTTTATGAAGTCGGCAAGTTAGGCCAGCAGCAAAAGCCTGAGGAGTGGAGTGAAGATAAAACCCGTAACGAAACCGACATTATCAAGACTCGTATTACGCGGATGATTGAGCAAGAATTACGTGACGATCCTTATGCACAAGAAGCGTTCTCAAAACTATTGCGCCAAGCCATCGCTGCAGCAGAACAGCTGTTTGAGCACCCGCTTAAGCAATACATGCTCTTTTATGACTTTGAGCAGCAAGTACAAGAACGTCGTCTTAGTGATATCCCTGATGCCTTTAGCGATAACCGCCATGCACAAGCGTACTTTGGTGTCTTTAAAAAGACCTTGCCGGAAGTGTTTGCGGTCAACGATACACAGGTGCAAGACAAGTGGATTCAACTGGCTTTTGATGTGGATAGCGCAGTCACTGTTGCTGTCGAAGAAAACTCGATCAATCCGCAAAACATTGAGGATGATATCCGTAAAAAGCTATTACCTCGCATGTTTCAAGAATGTAAAAGCATTGGCGGTGGTATGAATCAAGCTAAACAAATTGTCGAAATGATTGTGCAGATCACTCGTGTTGGCATCAGTGGTAACTTTTAAATGACTCATTATCAGTTATGAATACGCCCATTCAATCCACGCCAAGTCTGAGCTTTAACTATGGCGATGAAACAATTCCTTTCCAGCGCGTTGCGCGGCAGCAAGCGCAAGGTAAGGTACTGATTAAAGTTCACCCTGATTGTCGTGTAGTGGTCTCTGCTCCGACGGGTATTGCTGATACTGAGGTTCTAGCTGCGGTACAAAAACGTGGCCGCTGGATTTACCAACAATTACGCGAGTTTCGTCAGCAACTGGAACATATTACTGCGCGCCAATATATCAGCGGTGAAAGCCATTACTATTTGGGTAAGCAATATGTGCTCAAGGTATTAGAAGCGCCTAATAGCACTCAGGGCGTAAAGTTATTACGTGGCAAGCTGGAAGTGTCACTGCGTCATAAAAGCTCTGAAAAAGCCCAAGAGTTACTCAGTAATTGGTACAAGGTTCGCGCCAAGGATGTCTTTGCTAAACGCCTTGATGCCATGCTTGAGCAGGCGTTATGGGTCACTGAGCGCCCGCCGCTACGCATTCTAACTATGCAAACGCAATGGGGTAGCTGTTCGCCAAATGGTCGCTTAACGCTCAACCCACACCTAGTCAAAGCTCCGCGTGAGTGTATTGACTATGTGATCTTGCACGAGCTCTGTCATATTGCTGAGCACAACCATAGTGAACGCTTTTATCGCCTAATGAATCAGGTAATGCCGCAATGGGAGAAAACCAAAAAAGAGCTTGATGGCATGGCTAATCGGCTGTTGACACATACGTTATAAAATACCCTAAGCAACTAAATTCTGTACACCGCTTGGCTTCTATACCCTTACTAAAATCCAGCCCCGACCGATAAAGATGCAACACAGAGCACCTTAAAAGCGAGCTTAACCAGAGCTGCGCCACTCACAGAAAATAACAAAAACCGCATTACCATAACTAAAATAAAAAAGCTTTGTTACATGTCGCATCACCCTCAATTAACGCTAAAAACCCTACTAAATCAGGGTTATTTGGTGCTATGGCGACTTTAAGTCGCATACCTTTTGCTATCACTATCGAATATATTTATATATTGACTTATATACTAAAACATAGGGATTGTGGGTCGCTCACCAATCAAAGGCCATGTAATGACTCAGTCGAATGAAAACGAAGTTAACCTCAGCAGGCGGCACTTTTTAGCCGCAGGTGCAGCAGCTACTGTTGTTGCCGGCACGGGTGCTAGTCTTGTCAGTACGCCAGCACAAGCTGCAATTAAATCCAACGCGCATATTCTGGTTGTCGGTAGTGGTTTAGCCGGTTTGGATATGGTCAACCGTCTGCGCAGACAGTTGGATGGCGCTAAAATCACCTTGCTCGATGCAAAAAAAGTCCACCACTATCAGCCAGGTTTTACACTGATTTCCACGGGTATCTGGCCTATTCACAAGGTCAGTGATCGCAACCAAGATCTGATTCCATCCGGTGTTGAGTGGGTTCAGGAGATGGCTCGCGAGTTTCAACCTGACGCCAATCAAGTCATCACAGACTCAGGCAAGGTGCTGAACTATGATTACTTAGTGGTTGCTACCGGAACGCACTTGGACTATTCGCAAATCGAAGGAATGGACACCAGTCGCATCGGTACCAAGGGTTTAACCAGCATGTACCACAGCCCTGAAGCTGCGCTTGCCACTTGGAATAGCATGCAAGAGTTTTGTAAGGCGGGCGGTACGGCATTAATGACGCTGCCTTCTACGCCGATTAAATGCTCCGGCGCTCCGTTGAAAATCACCTTTATGCTAGCTGACCGCCTCAAGCAGGCCGGTAGTTTTGCTGATAGCACCATTGATTTTCACTCAGGTATCACTTCGGTATTTAGCGTGCCAGTGATCAACCAAGAAGTACTGGACCGTTGGGATGTCTTAGATATTCCAGTGCACTTTGGAAGTGATTTAGTTGCTGTTGATATTGATGCTCAGCGCGCCACTTTTGAGCAGGCTGATGGCAGTCGTATTCACAAAGATTATGATTTCCTGCATATTCCACCGCCGATGCGCGCGCCTGACTGCGTTAAAAACAGTCCGTTAGCGTGGCAAGAAGGCCCTCTAGCGGCCGGTGGCTGGTTAGATGTCGACCAAAGCACTTTGCAGCACAATCGTTATAAGAACGTCTTTGGTATTGGTGATATTAACGGTACACCTAAAGGTAAAACAGCAGCGACAGTGAAGAAAAGTGTCCCGCTGGTTGTAGAGAACTTACTCAGCGTGATGGCCGATAAAGAGCCTAGCGCAATCTTTGATGGTTACACCTCGTGCCCATTGCTGGTACGTGAAGGCGCAGCCTTATTGGTTGAGTTTGACTACGAAAATAATCTAACGCCGTCCGTGCCCTTCGTGAAGCCGCTGGAAGACAGTTATTTTGCTTGGTTACTCAAATACCGTTTATTCAAGCCCAGCTATATGGCTGTGGCAAAAGGTCGTCTGTAAGGCACGAGGGTTTACTTATGTATGAAATATGGCTTGTTATCAATACAGTTTATGAACTGATCTTAGCCAATGTGGATATTACGCTGGGCATTTTGATCCCTTGGCTTGCTTTGATGCTGTTTACCCAGTTTAAAAAGCAGGTGCCTTGGAGTCAGGTGATTAAGCCCACGCTAGTGGCTGCGATTGTGCTCTGGTTTGTTTTCTTTGCACTCGTACCTGGGCTGACTAAATCATCCTTTGCCAGCGTTAACTCAGGTATTGACTGGTTAGTTGTCGCGGGTCTGGCTGCTGGCTTTTCTGGCATCATTGCAATCTTTATTGGCCCAGCGTACTTGCTGAGCAAACGCTAAAAGAACAGATTCAGCTCTAAGAACAACACTCTCGATAAAACCCCGCTGACCTAAATCAGCCGACCAGCGGGGCTATAAAATCTCTTCTGTATCCCCCTCTCCTAGCCTCACCTCGATACTTTTACTTAACACTGCGTGCTCTCGTATTTTAAAATACGCCCTACTTGCTTAATCACACAGCAGCATCCCTCCTAAACCCCGCACGATTGACATACAATACCCGCATAAAATGGCTAGCAAGAGCAGCCATACCGCTATTACAGAGCTGAAAATTTGATGAATACAGTAAACCGCCGCTTCTCCGTTGCCCCGATGATGGACTGGACAGATCACCACTGCCGTTACTTCTTACGCCTGCTATCTAAGCGTACCTTGTTGTACTCCGAGATGGTCACCACTGGTGCTTTAATATATGGCGATAGCGCGCGTTTTTTACGTTATGACCCAGCTGAGCACCCTATAGCTTTGCAGTTAGGTGGAAGTAACCCTGCGGACTTGGCAACCTGTACAAAAATGGCTGAAGCGGCCGGCTTTGATGAAGTTAATTTAAATGTTGGCTGCCCAAGTGATCGCGTACAAAACAATATGATTGGTGCCTGTTTAATGGGCCATCCACAGTTGGTCGCTGATTGCGTTAAGCAGATGCAAGATGCGGTGCAGATTCCTGTCACAGTTAAGCACCGTATAGGTATTAACGGACGTGACAGTTACGAAGAGCTGTGCGAGTTTATCGGTACGGTGAGTGACGCAGGTTGCCAAAGTTTTACTGTGCATGCCCGTATTGCTATTTTGGAAGGTTTATCACCCAAAGAAAATCGTGATGTTCCGCCCTTGCGTTATGACCTTGCTGCGCAGTTAACAACCGATTTCCCTGATCTAGAGTTTGTGCTGAACGGCGGTATCAAAACCCTTGCAGAGTGCAGCGAGCATTTACAAACCTTTGATGGCGTAATGATCGGTCGTGAGGCGTATCACAACCCTTGGCTATTAAGCGAAGTCGATCACCAGCTCTTTGGCGATACTCAGCGTGAGATCTCACGCACTGAGATTCTCGAGCAACTGCGCCCTTACATTGTTCAGCATATTGCCCAAGGTGGTAAAGCCACGCATGTCACCCGTCATATTTTAGGTATTGCGCAAGGCTTCCAGGGTGCACGACGCTTTCGTCAACTGCTTTCAGCAGATATTCATACAGCTGATGATCCGATGTCCATTTATGATCAAGCTGTCACCGTGCTTGATGGTCGCTAGTTGCTAGAAACAATTGCATCCCATTCAACGCTCGGTTATGTTCTGTGCACTTATTTTTTTAGTCCAACATTGCAGCCCATACTATGACGTCAAAACTCGAACAACTTAAACGTTTTACCACTGTGGTTGCTGACACCGGTGATTTAGATGCTATTGCACGCTTGCAGCCGGTGGATGCTACAACCAATCCTTCACTGCTATTAAAAGCAGCGGCTTTTCCGCGCTACACACAGATGCTAGAGAAAATTAAGCAGGATTTTTCGGGCAACCCGCAGGCCGCATGTGAGCAATTTGCGGTCGCCGTTGGCAGTGAAATTTTATCGCTGATTCCAGGGCGTATCTCAACAGAAGTCGATGCGCGCTTATCCTTTGATGAAAATGCCACCTATGACTATGCTCTGCGCTTAATTGATCGTTACGAGCAGCACGGTATCGATCGTCAGCGTGTGCTGATTAAGATTGCTGCAACCTGGGAAGGTATTCAAGCGGCACGCCGTTTAGAACAACTCAATATCCAAACTAACCTGACCTTACTGTTTTCATTTGCCCAAGCTGCTGCCTGTGCCGATGCTGGCGTGTTTCTGATCTCACCCTTTGTTGGTCGTATCTATGATTGGTACAAAAAGTCGGAAGGTCGTGATTACACCGGTGCTGAAGACCCCGGTGTGCAGTCTGTCTCGCGCATTTACAACTATTACAAAAGCAATCAATACTCAACTATTGTAATGGGTGCAAGCTTTCGTAATCTTGGGCAAATCGAAGCTTTATCAGGCTGTGACCGTCTAACCATTAGTCCAGAGCTCTTAGAAAAACTGGGTCATGAGCACGGCACGCTTGAACGTCAATTGCATGAAAATAGCCCAGGCGAAGCTCGTATATCTGTGGATGAGCACAGCTTCCGCTGGGCGCATAATGAAGATGTCATGGCCACAGAAAAACTCGCCGAAGGTATTCGTGCATTTGCCAGTGATCAGGTTAAATTAGAAAAACTATTCCGTTAAGTTCCGTTAAATAACTACTGCAGCAACAGTCAACATGCTTAACAGCTGCTCTGCTATTGCAGTCGCCGGTTAAGCATGGATGACCCAGCATCAGAGTTGAATACTGAATGGGCTTGCCAGCGCCACAACAGCTACTGCAACCACACAATACAACCAGGAGTGTTAACGCACATAGGCTTATATGAGCTATTGCAGGCGCTCGAGGCCTGCCTTAAGACGGTGTGCTTTCTAAAGCGCTGACCAAATCACGAAACTCATTGTGATTTGAATCATTGAGACTCATCAGAATATGGTGTGCCTCTAAGACCCGCTCTTTCACCACAGCCTCTGACTGATCCTGCTCAGGCAAGTCATCCAAGCACTCAGGGCAAGGCGTTGGTGTATGCACCAGATTAAACACTTGGTTAAAGCCCATCGAATCCAGCACACGACTGACATCAGGATTAGTACTGGCTAAAGTCGGCAACATACCAAATTTACGCTTAGATAAAATGGACAGCTTCGCCAGTAAACCCAAGGTGGTACTGTCGATACTGATCACTTCAGTCAAATCAATCACAATAGACTGAAGCGAATGCTCTTTAAGGATTTTTTCAATTTTTTCATTGAGTGCAGAACAAAAATTTAGACGCACATCGCCTACACACTTTAAAACAAAAGTATCGTTGTATTCAGCACACTGAATTTTACCATCACTCATGCAAGATTCCTGCTCAGCACCAGCATGGCGATATCATCGGGCATATTGCTGCAGTTAGCCAGCCCTAAAGACTTAAAGGCTTTTGTGTAATCGCCCTGCGTGGTTTCTATTAATTGAGGCAAGGCCGCTTCGCGAGTCAGCAAGTACTTTTCAGGTAGCGCATCTAAAATGCCATCGGAAAACAAACTTAAACTAAAGGCACCAGGCAAAGGCATCTGCTCATCGTTAAATATGGCATGCTCAAACAAACCCACAGGCTGTCCTTTACCGCGTAAAAACCCAGCACGGCCTTCACTGTAGAGAATCGGCGGGGGTAAATGCCCAGCAACACTCCAATGCAATTGATTGTGTAGCGTATCGACAATACCGCAGACCAAAGTCACATGGCGGTCAGTGTTATAGGTGAGCAAGCGTTGATTTAGATGGGTTAATACAGAGGCCGGCGTCACGAGCGTATCAGTCATAAAGATAAACTCTTGAACGATACTTTTAAGTAGCATGCTGGTCAGCGCGGGCGCCGTACCACTGCCAGATACATCGGCAAGATAGAACAAGGCTCGACCATCAGACAGCTCAAAATAATCTAGAGAGTCACCGGACAGATACAAGGCTGGAATCACACAATGCTCAAACTTAATGTCGTGCATATGCCAAGGTGTGATTGGACGCGCCTGCTGTTGCAGCAGTTTACCGGTCAGCTGATCTTCTATTAATGCCGCGTGCTGTTTCTGCAAAACAAGCCGCGTATTGGATGCAGTTTCTTGGCTGTTGTATTGCGGAATCAAATGCATTAGTTACCAATCGCTCATCATGTCTAAGTGCAAAAGGTACTCCCATCGCCCAACTGATTCAAGCGCTCTATAAATCAGTTTTAAGGCTATGAAAACACTTGCACTGACTCACTCATCCTCAAAAGCTGCCTACAAACGCTGCAAGCAACACTGAGACTCAAGAACATTACACTCAAAAACGAGCTTATAACGCAATTAACCATCGTAGATAAGCCATCCATGGCTCAAAAAACCTTCTAAAAATCATCTACGACATTACCGTCAAGCACTTTAAATTCTCTATTCTGCAAGAATGCATTACGCACAAAACGGTATTTATCACCCGCTATTAAGCGTTCTGCAATCAGCAAGCTGGCACGCGAGTCCACAACGTTTAAAGCAAATATACTGTTGCGAGCCGGCACATCATTAATATAGCGGTATTGACTGGTGAAGCTATCAGGATATAAAGCAACTGTGTCACGCACCGTACTTGGGCCTAATAGCGGCAGTACGACATAAGGACCACTCTTAACGCCCCAAGCCCCTAGTGTTTGACCAAAGTCCTCAGCATTGCGCTGTAAACCCATTTTAGTGGCCACATCAAAGATACCCAGCACGCCAAAAGTGGTATTAAAGAAGAAACGTGCGGTATCCACACCGGCGTCATGCAGCTTGAATTGCAATATATTATTCGCTAGATTGCTAACTTCACCTAGATTACGAAAAACATTATGCACACTGTCTTCAACCACATCAGGCGTCAGATTACGATAACCTGTGGCTAAAGGCTTCAGTGCCCAGCGATCGAGAGTGTCATTAAAAGTAAATATGGCTCTGTTAACAGGCTCCCAAGGGTCTTCGCTTTCGCCAAAATCTTCCCAGAGCTCGTCTTCATAGATCTCATCAGCCTCTTGTGCAAGAGCGATGCTTGGCAGACTCAAACATCCTGCCACTAATACACTGCTCAATATACAGCGCATAGACTTTGTTAAAACAAGCGGCATACAGCCCTCTCTCTCTTTGCTGAAATTCATCAATTTAGATATCTATGCGCCTATGATACTGCGCATAAAAAACTGCACAGTATCGGCGCACCGCATTACTATTACTGATCAGCAAAACGCCAACCGGTTCCGTCTTTACCGTCTTCTAAAACGATACCCAAAGCAGTCAATTCATCACGAATACGATCTGACTCTGCCCATTCTTTATTATTGCGAGCAGCTAAACGTGCAGCAATTAACGCATCAACTTGTGCAGCATCAACACGCTTATCAGCACCCGCTTGTAAAAACTCATTGGGTTCCAGCTGCAAAATACCCAGCACAGCACCCAGCTCTTTCATTCGCGCAGCTAAACCTGCAGCTATCGCTGGCTCGGTACTATTGAGACGGTTCACTTCACGGGCCATCTCAAACAGCACTGAGCAGGCCTCAGGCGCGTTAAAGTCATCGTCCATCGCTTTATTGAAGCGCTCAACAAAAGCTTCGCCACCGGCAGCAGGCGCTGTCTCAACACTTTTGATGCTCAAGTAAAAGCGCTCAAGTGCCGAACGTGCTTCACGCAAGTTATCTTCAGAATAGTTAATTGGACTGCGATAATGGCTGGACACCAGCAAGTAACGCACCACTTCGGGATGATACTTTTCCAATACCTCGCGAATGGTGAAGAAGTTACCCAATGATTTGGACATCTTTTCGCCATCGACACGTACAGCACCGGCATGCATCCAAGTGGTTGCATACTGCTTACCTGTGGCTGCTTCACTTTGTGCGATTTCATTTTCATGGTGCGGAAAGACTAAGTCGGGGCCACCGCCATGAATATCAAAACTATCGCCGAGGCAGCAAGTGGACATCACTGAACACTCAATATGCCAGCCTGGACGTCCTGCGCCCCATGGTGATTGCCAGCTGGGCTCACCGGGTTTAGTTGATTTCCACAACGCAAAATCTAAAGGATCTTCTTTCGCCTCATCCACTTCGATGCGCGCACCGATTTTTAAATCCTTGATATTACGGCGTGATAATTTGCCATAACCTTCAAACTTAGCCACACGGTAATACACATCACCATTACTGGCCGCATAGGCAAAACCTTTATCAATCAAGGTTTGGATCATTTTAAACATGCCGTCAATATGACCTGTTGCACGCGGCTCTTGGTCAGGACGCAGCACATTGAGACGGCCTTCGTCTTCATGCATCGCAGCAATCATGCGCTCAACAAGTTGCTCAAACGGCTCATTATTTTCATGCGCACGCTGAATAATTTTGTCGTCAATATCAGTGATATTGCGCACATAGGTCACATCATAACCACGGTGACGCAACCAGCGCGTCACCACATCAAAGGCCACCATCACCCGTGCGTGACCGATATGGCAGAAGTCATACACAGTCATACCGCAGACATACATGCGTACATGCTTGCCTTCTAAAGGCTGTAGTGGCTCTTTTTTCTTCGTTAGCGTGTTATAAATCGTTAAGGTCATGCTTGCCCCCATGAGTCTCGTAAGGTCACTGTACGGTTAAATACTAATGCGTCAGGCGTACTATCACGGCTGTCTAAACAGAAGTAACCTTCACGTTCAAACTGGAAGCCCTCACCCACTTGCGCCTGCACTAACGACGGCTCAATACGGCAGCCTTTTAGCACGACAAGTGACTCTGGGTTAACGTTATCCAAGAAAGATGCGCTGGTTTCGCCATCTTCATCTTTATCAGGATTGGCAGTTTTAAACAGACGATCATATAAACGCACTTCGCATTCAACGCTTTGCGCCGCCGGCACCCAGTGAATCACGCCTTTAACTTTACGCCCTTCTGGATTTTTACCCAGAGTTTCTGGATCGTACGAACAGCGCAGTTCAACAATATTGCCATCGGCATCGCGCACTGCCTCATCAGCACGAATCACATAGCTGCCGCGCAAACGCACTTCAGTACCTGGCATTAGACGTCGATAACCCTTAGGTGGGTTTTCTTCATAGTCGCTGGCATCAATGTAGATTTCACGAGAAAATGGCAGTTCACGCACACCCATATCGCTTTTAGGGTGACGTGGCAGTTGCAACATTTGCTCTTGATCTTCTGGGTAGTTGGTAATCACAACTTTAAGCGGCTTAAGCACACACATCGCACGCGATGCATGGGTATTCAGGTCTTCACGAATACAGAATTCGAGCATACCCAAATCAACCACACCGCCGGCACGGTTGACCCCAATCATATCGCAGAAGTTACGAATCGATGCTGCAGTAAAGCCGCGACGACGGAAACCGCTGATCGTCGACATACGTGGGTCATCCCAGCCAGTGACATGGTTTTCATCAACCAACTGCTTAAGTTTGCGCTTACTGGTGACTGTGTAGTTGAGGTTTAAACGAGCAAACTCGTACTGACGTGGCTTAGCAGGAACAGGTAACTGCTCTAAGAACCACTCGTACAATGGACGGTGATCTTCAAATTCAAGCGTACAGATTGAGTGGGTAATCAACTCAATCGCATCCGACTGGCCATGAGTAAAGTCATAGCTTGGATAAATGCACCACTTATCAGCGGTCTGGTGGTGATGCGCATGACGGATACGGTACAGAATAGGATCGCGCATATTCATATTCGGCGAAGTCATATCAATCTTGGCGCGCAACGCTCGGGCACCATCGGGGAACTCACCGGCACGCATGCGGGTTAATAAATCCAAGTTCTCACTGATACTGCGCTCACGGAACGGGCTATTTTTACCCGGTTCAGTGAGGCTGCCACGGTATTCACGGCCTTGCTCAGGTGATAAGTCACAGACAAAAGCCTTGCCCTGCTCGACTAAATACACAGCCCATGCATACAGCTGCTCGAAGTAATCGGAGGCATAACGCACATCCCCGTCCCACTGAAAGCCGAGCCAGTTCACATCATCTTTAATCGCATCAATGTACTCTTGCTCTTCTTTTGCAGGGTTGGTGTCATCAAAACGCAGATGACAGACTCCCCCCAAATCTTTAGCCATGCCAAAGTTTAAACAGATGGATTTAGCGTGCCCAATATGCAGATAGCCATTGGGTTCAGGTGGGAAGCGCGTAACAATACTACTGTGCTTGCCTGACTTTAAATCAGCTTCAAGAATAGGACGAAGAAAGTTCGCGGCGACATTAACGGAAGAATCAGACGTGCTCATGGGCTCTTTAATACTCATTACTGCCTATTATGGGTAGGCTGGCTCAAATAAAGTGCTTATCATACCCGAACCTGCCAGCTCTCTGACAGGTCTATGACTTTTTAGCATCTATGGATCAACTTAATGATTAAATTACACACCAATCACGGCGTTATTACTTTAAAACTCTTTGCTGATAAAGCACCTGAGACTGTAGCAAACTTTATTCAATACGTTAAAGATGGTCACTATGACAACACTATCTTTCACCGTGTGATCAGCAACTTTATGATCCAAGGTGGTGGTTTTGACACTGATATGAAAGAGCTTACAACGCGTGACAGCATTAAAAACGAAGCCAATAACGGTGTTTCTAACAAATTAGGCACAGTTGCTATGGCGCGCACCATGGAGCCGCATTCAGCTTCAGCGCAGTTCTTTATCAACGTGAATGACAACGAATTTCTTGACCACAGCGCCCCCACTACACAAGGTTGGGGCTACGCTGTATTTGGTGAAGTGACTGACGGCTTCGATGTGGTTTCAGCGATTAAAAATGTTAGAACCGGAAGCAAAAACGGTCATCAAGATGTACCTTTTGATGACGTCATCATTGAAAAAGCAGAGTTCGTCGAGTGATTCTGCTGATTTCTGATCTGCATTTACACGAGGAGCGCCCAGATATTACTGGCGCGTTCCTCGCGTTTCTTCAGCAGCATGCCAAACAAGCGCAAGCGCTGTATATCCTCGGTGACTTTTTTGAAGTGTGGATCGGCGACGATGCCATAACGCCCTTTCAGCGCTCAATTGCCGAAGCGCTCAGCGAGGTTGCTGCAGCGGGCACACAGATTTATGTGATGCATGGCAATCGCGACTTTTTAATAGGTGATGACTTTTGTAAGCTGGCCGACTGTCAGTTACTTAAAGATCCAAGCGTTGTGCAATTGGCCGGAGAACAGGTTTTACTGATGCATGGCGACAGTCTGTGTACCAGTGATCGCAGTTATATTCGTTTGCGAAGAGTGTTACGCAACCCATTGATTTTATTCGTTTTACGCAACCTACCTTTGCGTACACGTCAACGTCTTGCCGGTGATTTACGCCAGAAAAGCAAAGCCAGCACTCGTATGAAAGCCTCTGATATTACTGATGTAAATCCAGACGACGTCACCCGCGTGATGTCGCAGCATAAGGTGCGCACCCTGATTCACGGTCACACTCACCGCCCAGCAATTCATAACTTAGGCGGCGAAAAACAACGTATCGTTCTCGGGGACTGGGACACTCAAGGTTGGTTTATCAAGGCCAGCGCTACAAGTATTCAGCTTGAGGCTCTGCCCTTCGTTGAGACTACAACAGTCAGTTAAGCATCGACTTGACTCGCTAATGGCTGCGAATCTTGTTGCTGCTTAGGTACACCACTGTGAAATCTAAACACTTCGTCTTCAGTTAAAATTGCTTCGCGCTCAACTTCAGCAAAAAATGCCACTCGCTCATCGATGGGCTGCTTAGCGTAGAGTTCAGCCATACGCAGATAGCCTTCAAAATGGCGCGCTTCAGATTTTAATAATGACGTATAAAAACGCTCCAACTCTTCATCTAAATGCGGTGCTAAGCGATAAAAGCGCTCGCACGAACGCGCTTCAATAAAGGCTAAAACGATTAAGCTATCAATCAGCTTTTGCGGCTCTTGCTTAGCCACATGCTTATGTAAACGCTGCGCATATATTGATGCGGTAATTTGACGATAACGCATGCCGCGCTTTTTTATCAGCGCCGTCACTTGTTCAAAATGACGCAACTCTTCGCGCGCTAAACGCGAGAGATGCTGTAGCAATTCTTCGCGCTCTGGATAACGAAACATCAAGGTCAGCGCTGTGCCTGCGGCTTTTTTCTCGCAGTTGGCGTGATCCAATAAGAGTTCTTCGGGGTGCTCAAGCGCCCACTCAATCCAACTCTGTGGCGTTTGGCATTTTAAAAAAGCTTCGATTTCAGGTATTAACATGGACATATACTGGTAGCAAGAATGAATGTGCGCCATTATACGGAGCAACCACAGAACAGCCAGCCCTGTTACTTGACAGGTATCAATATCCACTGCTTGATAAAGCTGGCATTCTAGTAATTAGAAGATCTCTATATTCTAAAAACCTCAGGGAGATACACATGCAAGCTATCCGTAACATCTTGGTCGTTATGACCCCGAACCAGCCAGAAGGATTAGCACTCAAGCGTGCCAAGTTAATTGCTGGAGTCACTCACTCACGCCTGCATTTATTGGTGTGTGATAAACGTGATGAGTACGGTCAGTTTTTGGCTGATACAGCACAACAACTTAAAGATGACGGCTATGACGTCACCACTCAGCAAGCATGGAACGAGACTTTTCACGAAACCATTATTCAAGTGCAACAGGCTGAAAACTGCGGCTTAGTGATTAAGCAGCATTTTCCTGAGAACCCACTCAAACGTGCATTGCTCACACCGGATGACTGGAAGTTATTGCGCTACTGCCCTTGCCCGGTATTGATTGCTAAAACCAATCGCCCTTGGTCAGAAGGTACTATCTTGGCTGCAGTGGATGTTGGCAACAGCAGCGCAGAACATCGTGCCTTACATGCCAGCTTAATCAGTAATGCATTTGAAATTGCTGGCATTGCCAAAGCCACTCTGCATGTCTTTACCGCACACCCTTCACCTATGCTCTCAGCAGCTGACCCAACCTTCCAACTGCGTGAAACTATCGAGGCACGCTACCGTGAGCAGTGTTACGACTTTGTTAAAGAATTTGAGCTGGACGATGAGCAAATGCACGTTAAAGAAGGTCCAGCTGATGTACTGATACCAGAAATGGCCAATGAACTGGATGCTGTGGTGACGGTCATTGGTACAGTAGCGCGCACCGGCTTATCGGGGGCTTTAATTGGTAATACTGCTGAAGCTGTACTGGATGCAGTGGAAACAGATGTACTGGTACTCAAACCCCATGCTGTTATGCTTCATTTAGAAAGCCAATTGCAAAACTAAATTGGCTGTAATTCGCCGCTTAATGCAGCCTTAAGCGGCGATATTTCACCAACCGCAGCTAACGTCATATAGCAGTAAAACCACACAAAAAGCATGTTAGCCCAAGGTCTAACATGCAAAACCCCATGCAAAACGATGAATGCCCCTTAACTTTTAGGCGCTTGTAGCTTAGAATAAGCGCGCCATTTTAGGCAATCACGTCCAATAATCGAGGCTGTTTTCAAAGCGCAAAGGGTTTAACCCTCGTCGCTGCAACGTAAATAGCGAGTGTTATAACTTAGATTTGCTCAGTTTACGTATGCCTGCAACACTTTGAAAACAGCTTCTGGATAAGCGCCCCTTCCTGTTTGGGGGCCAATGATGAGGATAAAATACTGTGCTTGAAGCCTACCGCAAACACGTAGCAGAACGCGCTGAACAGGGCATTGTCCCGCAGCCACTCAATAGCGAACAAACCTCAGGTTTAGTTGAGCTACTCAAAAACCCACCCGCAGGTGAAGAAGCTTTTCTGCTGGAGCTGATCACTGATCGCGTTCCTGCAGGTGTTGACGAAGCCGCTTATGTTAAAGCAGGTTTCTTGTCAGCTATCGCTAAAGGTGAAGCCACTTCACCATTAATCGATAAAGCACATGCAGTTAAGCTGTTAGGCACCATGCAAGGTGGCTACAACATCGAAACACTGGTTGAGCTTTTAGACAGTGCTGAACTGTCTGAGCTTGCAGCAACTGAACTGAAGCACACGTTGCTGATGTTTGATGCGTTCCATGATGTTGCTGAAAAAGCTAAGGCTGGCAATGCCAACGCTAAAGCAGTGATGCAATCATGGGCTGACGGCGAATGGTTCAAATCACGCCCAGCTCTAGAAGAGAAAATCTCTTTAAGCGTATTTAAAGTCACTGGCGAAACCAACACGGATGACCTGTCACCTGCTCCTGATGCATGGTCACGTCCTGATATTCCTTTGCACGCATTAGCGATGCTGAAAATGGAACGTGATGGTATTAACCCTGATGCTCCAGGTTCAGTGGGTCCAATCAAGCAAATAGAAGCACTGAAAGCCAATGGCTTCCCAGTGGCCTACGTTGGCGACGTTGTTGGTACCGGTTCTTCACGTAAATCAGCAACCAACTCAGTACTGTGGTTCTTCGGTGACGATATCCCGAACGTGCCTAACAAACGCGCGGGTGGTTTCTGCTTCGGTACTAACATTGCTCCGATCTTCTACAACACTATGGAAGATGCGGGCGCACTGCCAATCGAATTCGATTGTTCAGACCTGAACATGGGCGACGTGATTGACGTTTACCCATACAAAGGTGAAGTACGCCGTAACGGTTCTGACGAATTAGTCACTACTTTTGAACTGAAGACTGATGTTCTGCTTGATGAAGTACGTGCCGGTGGTCGTATCCCATTGATCATTGGTCGTGGCTTGACTGAAAAAGCACGCACTGAACTGGGTCTAACTCCTTCAGAGTTATTCAAAAAACCAGTACCACCAGCAGATAGCGATAAAGGTTTCACCTTAGCGCAGAAAATGGTCGGTCGTGCATGTGGTTTAGCAGAAGGTCTGGGCGTACGTCCTGGCACCTACTGTGAGCCAAAAATGACCACAGTGGGTTCGCAAGATACCACTGGTCCAATGACCCGTGACGAGTTGAAAGACTTGGCATGCTTAGGTTTCTCAGCTGACCTCGTAATGCAGTCTTTCTGCCACACGTCCGCTTACCCGAAGCCAATTGACGAAATCACCCACCACACGCTGCCTGATTTCATCATGAACCGCGGTGGTGTATCACTGCGCCCAGGTGACGGTATCATCCACAGCTGGTTGAACCGCATGTTGCTACCTGACACCGTTGGTACAGGTGGTGACTCACATACTCGTTTCCCAATCGGTATCTCCTTCCCTGCAGGTTCAGGTCTAGTTGCGTTCGCAGCAGCCACTGGTGTTATGCCATTGGATATGCCTGAGTCAGTACTGGTCCGCTTTAAAGGTAAAATGAACCCAGGTATCACGTTACGTGACTTGGTTCACTCAATTCCTTACTACGCGATCCAAGAAGGTCACCTGACTGTTGAGAAAAAAGGCAAGAAGAACATCTTCTCAGGCCGTATTCTTGAAATTGAAGGTCTAAACGACCTCACAGTTGAGCAAGCGTTTGAACTATCTGACGCATCTGCTGAGCGTTCCGCTGCTGGTTGCACCATTAAACTGCCAGAGAACGTGATTGCTGAGTACTTACAGTCCAACATCACTATGTTGCGCTGGATGATCAGTGAAGGTTACGGCGATGTTCGTACCATCGAGCGTCGTGCACAAGCCATGGAAGCATGGTTAGCTAAGCCTGAATTGCTTGCTGCTGATGCCAACGCTGAATACTCAACCGTGATCGAAATCGATCTGGCTGATATTAAAGAGCCTATCCTTTGCGCACCAAATGACCCAGACGACGCGCGTTTACTGTCTGACGTTCAAGGTCGCAAAATTGATGAAGTATTCATCGGTTCGTGCATGACCAACATCGGTCACTTCCGTGCAGCAGGTAAACTGCTACAGAAAGTTGATGGCGAAATGCCAACACGTCTGTGGTTAGCACCACCAACGCGTATGGATAAATACCAGTTGATCGAAGAAGGTTACTACGAGACCTACGAGAAAGCGGGCGCGCGTATTGAAGAGCCAGGTTGCTCATTGTGCATGGGTAACCAAGCACGTGTTGAAACCGGCGCGACTGTTGTTTCAACTTCAACACGTAACTTCCCGAACCGTTTAGGTGACAACACCGACGTATTCTTAGCATCTGCTGAGCTTGCTGCGGTTTCATCAATCCTAGGTAAGTTGCCAACTGTTGAAGAGTACATGGCGTACGCAGCAGACATCGACAGCATGGCTGCCGACGTTTACCGCTACCTCAACTTCGACCAAATGACTAACTACACAGACGCCGCTGCGAAAGCATCGATTCCTGTATTAGCTGTCTAATTTAGCGTCGATAGCACTATAAAAAGCCCCGCCTCGTGCGGGGCTTTTTT
>DASRNZ010000146.1:0-12007 GCA_035647155.1 Thiopseudomonas sp. | reverse complement strand
TAGTGGAAAAGGATCGCATGAATCTAGGTGGTGCGCCAGAGATGTCACCGTCCCATTACGAAACCTTATTGCCCTATGCCATTGTCTTAGGGGTGGAACGACGTTGGAGCCAGAGCTTTGAAAGCTGGTTTAAGCGCGCCATGGCTGACTCTGAGACGAAGTACACGCCGCTCTGGTACAGTGGGCAAAGTGGGTTTTCTGCACGCAGTATGAGCAACCTTACCTCATCCATTGAGTCTTCAATTAGCACCTCAACTGTCAGCCGTAGCTCCAGTGGCGGCAGTTCAGGTGGTTCAGGTTCAGGCGGCGGTGGTGGCGGAGGCGGCGGCTGGTAATCTATAAAGTATGCCCACCTAAAACTGCAATGCTCCAGGAACATCCAAGGTAAGCTGTTTGCACAGGCTGGTGCGGGAGTTGCTGAGTGTCCTGTGTGTCTCTAAATTACTCGCTAGTAATCGCTCAGCCTTGACAGTAATTGCTTGCCTAACGGGGAGTTACAGCAAGGGTGCACCGGCGCCACTGGCAGTAAGTGAGCACCGGTGTGGTGTATGGCTAGAACGGTTTACGTCCTTTAATAATCCGCAGTAAAACCACAATAACTGCAATGACTAGCAGGATGTGAATAAACCCGCCCATGGTGTAGGACGATACCAGCCCTAACAGCCACAGAATGCCTAGTATTAGTGCGATTGTGTATAGCATAGCTCATATCCTTCTTTTGCTGGTTGTGCATGCAGCAGTCCATAATAAATGCAGTACCCGCTACAATTTTATTGAGCGTTGTTGCACGCTCTTTTTTCTTAGCAATGTATTGTCTATTTTTAGTTTTCGCAGTGGCCTTAATAGATTGTTGTGGAGGCTAAGTGCTGTAGGACAGCTTAGCTCAGGGTTTTGCAAACCTGCTCAAGCAGCTTAGCTGATACAGTTACAGTTTGCGATTAGACTCATCGATTTGTTCTTCAGCTTTTTCTTTGCTGATGCCATAACGCTCTTGTAGTTTGCCAGCCAAGTACTGGCTATGACCTTCAGCCACATCGAGGTCGTCATCCGTGAGTTTGCCCCAGTGAATTTTCACTTGGCCTTTGAGCTGCTTCCATTTGCCTTCAAGAATATCAGTATTCATAAATCACTTTAAACGCTGAGAAACAGCCATGGACGTACATTTTGCCAGTGGCGGTAAACCCGACCAGTTGCAGCGTCGGTAACCAAGCATGACAGCTGCTAGCCTTATTGGTAATAGCTTGCAGGTCACCGGCAGACACGTTCTGCCGGGTTTTGTATTAAGCTTGGGTATTTCTCTGCTGTTTATTAGTTTGGTTTTGCTGCTGCCGCAGCACCATGTTACCCATGATGATGGAGTACGCCAGACTGCCATTGTTATTGCATAAGCTGGTCAGTGAGCGCGCCGGGAACTCTGCTATACATTGAAAGACCGATCAATGCCCACCTCCGTGACCATCACCCAGATGTTCTCCACCGAAGTTGACACCCGCCCACAACCAGCTAGTAGCTACTGGGGTGCGCAACCTTCGCCCTCTACCCGAATATGGTAAAGTGCTGTGATTATTATCTGAATACAGGTTTAAGGAAGGCCACCATGTCGCAACGCTATGCCCCAGGTATTCGTGTTGAAATTCGTGATGCAGAATGGCGCATTAAACGTATTGACCACACTTCAGATGGCGGCGAGTTGCTGACCTGTGAGGGTCTGTCTGAATTAGTCCGCGGCCGTGAAGCGACTTTTCTCACCAAGATTGAACCTAACATTCGCATCTTGGCCCCAGAAGACACTCAGTTAGTCGACGATACCAGCAGCGGCTATCGCGCCAGTCGTTTGTATTTGGCGACTTTAATCCGCCAAGCTCCGCCGGTGGATGAAAAGATTTACTTGGGCCAGCATGCCGCCTTGGATGTGATGCCCTTCCAGTTTGAACCGGCCCGCCAAGCCTTACAGCAGCCCCGTCAACGGATTTTAATTGCCGACAGCGTGGGTTTAGGTAAAACCCTCGAAGCCGGTATTTTAGTCAGCGAATTAATCGCCCGTGGCAAAGGCAAGCGTATTTTAGTCTTGGCAGTCAAATCCATGCTGACCCAGTTTCAGCAAGAGTTTTGGAACCGCTTTAGCATTGGCTTAACCCGTTTAGACTCCCAAGGCTTGCAGCGGGTACGTAACCGTATCCCCACCAATCACAACCCGTTTCACTATTTTGACCGCTCGATTATTTCCATTGATACGCTCAAGCAAGACATCGACTACCGTCACTACCTTGAGCAAGCCTATTGGGATATCATCATTATTGATGAAGCGCACAATGTGGCCGAACGCAGCAGCCGTTCCCAGCGGGCCCGTTTAGCCAAGTTGCTGGCCACCCGTTCCGACACGCTAATAATGCTCTCCGCCACACCCCATGACGGTAAGCCAGAAAGCTTTGCCAGCTTGGTCAATATGCTCGACCCCACCGCCATAGCCAATCCCTCGGATTACGCCAAAGAAGATTTCCGTGATAAAGGTTTGGTGATTCGCCGCTTTAAAGAAGACATTCGTGAGCAGCTCAGTGACAGTTTCCCTGACCGCGACATCGACACCTTAAAAACCCCGGCCAGTTTGCCCGAAGAACACGCCTACCAAGTTCTATTGGACACCGAGTTTCAAACCCTCAAAGGCGCAGGGGCAGGGCAGTTGTTTCGCACCACCTTAACCAAGGCATTGTTTTCCAGCCCAGCGGCATTATTAAGCACCGTGGCCAACCGCCAGCAACGTTTGCAGCGTAACCTGGCCAGCAGCAAAATTGCAGAGCACCGAGAGGCCATAAAAAGTGATGCAGACAGCCTGCACACCCTGGCCCAAGCGGTGCAAAACATTGACGCCAAAAACTTCAGTAAATACCAGCAGCTGGTGCGTTTATTAAGCACGAACAGCGCCGAGGGCCAAGAATTCAACTGGAACCCCAAAGACCCCAGCGACCGTTTAGTGGTGTTTACGGAAAGCATTCCCACCCTGGAGTTTTTAGCCGAGCACCTGCCCAAAGACTGCAAACTGAGCAAGAACCAAGTCTTGGTGTTACGTGGCGACATGAGCGACAAAGACCTCGCCGCCACCGTGGACAGCTTTAACCAGCGCACCAGCCCAGTGCGTTTATTATTGTGCTCTGATGTGGCCTCGGAAGGGATTAACTTGCACCACCTCAGCCACCGCATGGTGCACTTTGATATTCCTTGGTCGCTGATGGTGTTCCAGCAGCGTAATGGCCGCATCGACCGCTATGGCCAAGAACAACAGCCGCTGATTCGATATTTACTCACCGACAGCAATAACCCCAAAATCAAAGGCGATAACCGCATTCTTGAAGTGCTGATTGAAAAAGACGCCCAAGCCGGTAAGAACATCGGCGACCCCAGCGAATTCAGTCAGGAAGAGGGCGAGGCCATCACCGCCGAGTTGATTGAGCGTGATAGCAGCCAAGATGACGACCTGGATGAGCTCATCAATAACTTCTTCAGTGGCGTCGACAGCAGCGGCGCAGCCCCAGTGGATTTGCTCGATGCCTTTGCCCTCAGCGGCAGCACACCGGCGCTGGAAGAGATGCTCGGTCAACGTCCGGCAATCTTTAACAGCGATATCGACTACGCCAGCGCCGCGCTGAACTGGCTGCAACACGAAGCCGGCATGCCGCTTCAGGTCGACATTGACGGCGACAGTTTACGCCTCACCGCACCGGACGACCTCAAACAGCGCCGCCGCTTTTTACCCCGTGAAGTCTGGCCCGAAGACGACCGTTTTGCCCTAACCACAGATAGACAGCGCATCAGCGAAGAGCTCAAGCGCTGCCGTGAAGAAGACAGCCCCTGGCCGAAGATTCACTATTTGTGGCCCCTGCACCCGGTGATGCAATGGCTGTATGACCGCTCGCTGAATGCCTTTGGTCGCCACACCGCGCCGGTGATTCGCATGCCAACGCAACTGGCTGCCAACGAGCATTGGATTTTACTCCATGGCGGTTTTCCTAACCGTCGTGGGCAAATGCACCTGCAAAACTGGTGCGCCGTACACATTCAAGACCAGCAAGTGATTAACAGCTGCAACCTGCCGGAGTTTTTACAGCGCATCGATTTAAATACGCTGGTTAACCCAGGCCGCAGCAGCGACACCAGCCAGCTGGCGCACTTACTGCCCATCGCCATTGGCCAAGCCCAACAGCAGCTCAAACACGAACGCGCTGAGTATGAAGAACGCAGCAACCATGAGCTCAACCTGCAGCTGCAAGCACTGGAAGCCCTTAAAGAAAAACACGTCCAGCAACTGGAAATGGATTTGACTGGGCTCAGTGGCAGCCAACAGGAACAGCAAAGAGCCAATCGCCTCAGCGAAATTGACCGTATCTTTGATGACTACTTGGAATGGCTGGAAAACACCCAGCTCATTGAAGAGCAACCCTACTTGCAAATTGCCGCCGTATTTACCGGCATGCCACATGCAGCAGCAGGAGCAGACCACGCAACAGGAGCAGCGCTATGAACCTCACCGGCATCATTAATGAAAACGAATTTTACAGCCAGCACTACATGGCGGAAATTTTTGCCGGCGATAGCGATGTCAAAGGTCTGCTGGAAAACTGGCAACAGCACGAAACCAGCGCTCGCGAACAGGCCATCACCGAACAGGACCGCCGCAGCGCATGGCGCACCCCGTGGCACCGCATCAATCAAAGCGCCCGCGATACCTTATTGCTGCTAGAAGAATACAGCCGCACCCAGCAGCCCCAGCAACAGCTGGCGCTGGGCCGTGAGGTGCTCAGCCAGTTCTTAGCCGCTTTAGACTTGCCCTATGCCCCCCGTGCACAATACATCGAGCACACCGAAAGCTATCTACCGCTATTGGGCGAGTTGAAAAACAGCCAAGGCGAGCCGCTGTTGTGGATTCTTGAAGCCCAGCCGCTGGGCAATCAATACGATGCCGACAGCGACCCTTTAGCCTTACCGCTGCATCAGGCGCAATTCGATGACCTTGCTGAGTATCAGCCCCAATCCAGCAAAAGCGCCGCCAATGGCCAGTCCGACAACTGGCAAAAGCTGCTCTCCAGTACGGTGTTTAGCCAAACGTTGCCGCCGCGCTGGGTCATTTTGGCCAGCCCGCACCAGTGGCTGCTCATAGACCGCAGCAAATACGCGCAAAACCGCTTAATGCGCTTTGATTGGCAAGAGCTGCTCAGCCGCCGTGAAACCGAAACCCTAAAAACCGTCAGCGTGCTGCTGCATAAAGAATCCCTGCTCGATGCCAAAGGGCAAACCCTGCTGGATACCCTCGATGAAAATGCCCACAAACATGCCTATGGCGTGTCCGAAGATTTAAAATACGCCCTGCGTGAATGCATCGAACTACTGGGCAACGAAGCCACCCAGCAACTGATGACCCTCGCCAGACAACAGGGCCGCGGGATTTGGAGCGGTAAAGACGGCATCGACCCCGAAGAACTCTCGCGCCAGTGCTTGCGTTACATGTACCGCTTATTGTTCTTGTTTTATATCGAAGCCCGCCCCGAGCTGGGCTATGCGCCCACCAGTAACGAGGTCTATCTTAAAGGTTACTCCCTAGAGCACCTGCGCGAACTGGAACTGATGCCGCTCACCACCGAGCAAGAGCGCCAAGGCCGCTACTTTAATGACTCTTTGAATATCCTCTTTAAGCTGGTCGCCGACGGCACCCCCGACCAACACCAGCAGCACAGCGATATTTTTGCCCAAGCTCAGCACACCGGCCGTGACGCCTTTAGCATGGCGGCGCTTAAATCCCATTTGTTTGACCCCAAACATACCGCCTTACTGGCCAAAGTGGTGTTTCCCAACCACTTATTGCAGCGCATTGTGCAGCTTATGTCCTTAAGCCGGCCCGCCCGCGGCCAGCGCCGCCGTGGCCGTATTTCCTATGCGCAACTGGGCATTAACCAATTGGGCGCCGTGTACGAGGCCTTGCTCAGCTACCGTGGCTTCTTTGCCCACGCCGACCTCTATGAAGTCAAACGCGCCAAAGGCAATTACAGCCTGCTGGATACCGGTTATTTTGTCACCGCCGAAGCCTTGGAGAACTACAGCGATGACGAGAAAGTCTATGAGCGTTCTGACGATGATGACTACGCCAATAAGCGCCTAAAGAAATACCCCAAAGGCACCTTTATCTACCGCATGGCCGGCCGTGACCGCGAAAAATCCGCCTCCTATTACACCCCCGAAGTGCTGACCAAAAGCTTGGTCAAATACGCCCTAAAAGAACTCTACGCCCAGCAGCTCGAACCCTTGGCCAACGACCGCCAGCGTGCCGAGCGCCTGTTACAGTTCACTGTGTGCGAGCCGGCCATGGGCAGCGCGGCCTTCTTGAACGAAGCCATTAACCAACTGGCCGAAAAATACCTGGAGCTGATGCAAAGCGCCCTCGATGAGCGCATTCCCCAGCAGCAGTACGTTGCTGAGCTGCAAAAGGTCAAAATGTATCTGGCCGATAACAACGTCTACGGCATTGACCTTAACCCTGTGGCAGTGGAGCTGGCCGAAGTGTCGCTGTGGCTTAACGCCTTATCCGCTGACCGTTTTGTGCCCTGGTTTGGCATGCAGCTGTATAACGGTAACTCGCTGATTGGCGCGCGCCGTGAGGTGTATACCACCCGCCAAACCGCGGCGAAAAACAACGATTCCCAGCAATGGTTGCAAACAGCGCCGCAGGCCATCGCCATGGGCCAGCCGCGCACGGCGGGGCAGATTTGGCACTTTTTATTGCCCGCCGCGGGTATGGCCCACTACAAAGATAAAGAAGTCAAAAGTCTTTATCCCGATGAGTTCAAACAGCTCAGCGAATGGCGCAAAAGCTTTTTAAAACCGCTGGATGCCGACGAGCAGCGCCGCCTCGAAGCCCTCAGCAGCAAAGTCGAACAACTTTGGCAACTGCACGCCGCCCAGCAGCGTGAAATTCGCCAAAAAACCAGCGACCCCTACGATATTTACGGCATGCCCAGCACCGGCCGTACCCAAACCAGCTTGGACTATAAAGACCAAGTGCTAGCCCAAGAGCTCTACGCCCAAGATCTGAGCAACAGCAGCGCCTTTGGCCGCTTAAAACTGGCGATGGATTACTGGTGCGCCCTGTGGTTTTGGCCCATTGCCCAAGCCGATAACTTACCCAGCCGCGAAGAATGGTTGTTTGAGCTAGAAAGCCTGCTGCTTGGCGACACCATCGGCGTGCGCTCCAGCGAGCAGCACGACCTCTTTGCCAGCACCCAAAACCCCGAAGCGGGCAAACGCTTTATCAGCCAACACGGCGTGGTCGACACCCATCTGTTAAAACAAGCCTTCCCGCGTTTTGATCTCGTTGAGCAACTGGCCAACCAGCACAAGTTCTTCCACTGGACTCTGCAGTTTGCCGATGTCTTTGCTGGTGAGGCGCAAGCAGAGCAAACCGCGCAAGCCCATGATGGTGGCTTTGATTTGATGTTGGGGAATCCGCCGTGGTTAAAGGTGGAGTGGAACTCAGGCTCAGTGCTGGGTGACTTTGAGCCGATGTTTATTCTGCGCAAATTCACCGCACCACAAATGGCCAAGCTACGTGATGAGAAGTTTGCCGACAACCCAGCGCTGGTTAGCACGTGGCTGGCTGAATACGAGCAAAGTGAAGGTACGCAATTGTTTTTAAACGATGTCTGTAACTACCCGCTGTTACAAGGCGTGCAAACCAACCTCTACAAATGCTTCTTGCCGCAGGCATGGAGCAATACCAGCGCGCAGGGCGTGAGTGGCTTTTTACATCCGGAGGGGATTTATGATGACCCTAGAGGTGGCGAGTTAAGAAAAGCCATTTACCCACGATTAAGGGCGCATTTTCAGTTCCAGAATGAATTTGCTTTGTTTGAAGGTACTAATGACCATGGCCGCATGCGCTTTGGGATGCAAATATACGCAGCTCATACAGGTGCGGTTAGCTTTTCACATATCAGTAACCTTTACACGCCTGTAACTGTAGATGCTTGTTTTGAACATGATGGTAGTGGGCAGGTTGGTGGTATTAAAGAAGAAATGATCATGCCCAATGGCCAAGCGAAATCCGTTTGGAATACCCAAGGCCATAAAGACCGCATTATTCAAGTCACCGAAAAAGAATTGGCGCTCTTTGCTCAACTCTATGATGAAGCCGGCACCGACCCCTTAGCTGCCCGCTTACCGGCCTTGCATGCCACGCAACTGCTGGCGGTGCTGCAAAAATTCGCCGACCAGCCCCAGCGTTTAGGCGATTTAAAAGGGCAGTACACATCGCTAGAAATGTGGCATGAAACCAATGCGCAAAATGATGGCACTATCCGCCGTGAAACCAGTTTTCCAGCCGATGTCAGCCAATGGGTACTCTCTGGGCCACACTTTTTTGTCGGCAACCCTTTTTACAATACACCGTGGGAAACCTGTATTTACAGCAGCCATTACGACAGTATCGACCTGCTCACCATCCCCGACGACTACCTGCCGCGCACCAACTATCTACCCGACTGCAGCCCCGACCAATACCGCGCCCGCACCCCAAAAGTGAGCTGGGTAGAGCAGGGCGAGACCGAGCCGAAACGGGTGACAGAGTATTATCGTCTTTATGCAAGAAACATGTTGTCTCAAAGTGGAGAACGAACATTATTGCCCACTATTGTCCCTAAGCAAGCAGGGCATATTCATCCTGTACAATCGACAACTTTTAAGTCCGAAGAGCTATTAGTTCAAGCAGCCGGTATTGTTTTATCTTTACCTGCTGACTTCTTTATTAAAACCACTGGAAAAGCAATGCTTTATGACCAGTGGACATATTTACCACGAATTAGTGATACACATATTGCAGCACGTACATTGTTTTTAGTTGCAATCACCAACCATTACGCCGACCTTTGGAACGACTGCTGGAACCCAGCCTTCACCCAACAACGCTGGAGCATCCGCCCCGACAGCGACCACCCCGGCGCCAAAGTCCTACCCCAAGACTTTTTTAACCAGCTCACCGGCAACTGGCAACGCCACTGCGCCCTACGCAGTGACTACGCCCGCCGCCAAGCCCTAGTAGAAATCGACGTCCTCGTCGCCCAAGCCCTCGGCCTCAGCCTTGACGAATTACTGACCATCTACCGCGTCCAATTCCCCGTCATGCGCCAATACGAAGCCGACACCTGGTACGATCAAAACGGCCGCATCATCTTCACCCCCAGCAAAGGCCTAGTCGACGTCGGCCTCCCACGCACCGCCCGCAAAGCCGACCTCGACAACGGCATAAGCTACACCGTACGAGCGGGCCATGCCCGCGATAGCGACAACCCAGACACCACCACAACCACCGAACAAAACATCGCCCTCGGCTGGAACGACATCCAACACCTAACCGCCGGCGACACAGTAGAAAAAACCTACACCGACACCACCCAATCCACCGGCCCGATAGAGCGCACGATTGTCTACGAAGCGCCGTTCTTCAAACCAAACAGAGAAGAAGACTACGCGCTGGCTTGGGCGTTTTTTGAAGGAGAGGACCAATAATGGACATTAAAAAATACAACACATCCTCGGTAAACTGGCTGAGGTCAATGAGCAATTGATGTCGCTAGCCGATGGCTTCATCAGCAATCGCGGCAAGCCCTTGTTCACTCACCAGACAGAAAAACTACGTGTCGCCCAACCCTTGCGCGCGGGTTTTTATACCGAAGTAAATATGTCCGCAAACTCCATAAAAGACACACTGATACAGGTGCTCGATTATTTTTCTATTGATGAAGGGGATGTGAAAATTTATTTGCGTGAAGATCGTGATGCGGATTAATCAGTGCTTCAGCCATGGTGAAACAGTCCTTGGATGACCTGTTAGCAGTCTAGCAGAGGCGACTCGGTTAAATAAGCAGGCTGTGTTGAGTTAATTCTAGCTGTCACCTTGAAAATAAAAGATCAGCATCTGGTCCTGCTTGCTCAGCACAACTGAGCCATTGCTCAATCGCTTCACGCACCTTTTCTAATCCAAGCATTTGAACACTTTGTTTACGATAATTTGTGCGGCTGCAAACTCAATTCAAACCCACAGGCTTGCGCATACTTGAGTAATGTCGACCAGCTTGGGTTGGCGTTGCCTCGTTCTAATCGGCTGATGCTGCTTTTACTGGTCTGCATTCTTTCGGCCAGCTGTTCTTGAGTAAGGCCGGCACTGCTGCGCATGGACAGCAACTGATCAATGAGAGTGAATTCATCATCTAGTTGGTCGTACTCAGCTCTGACCTGGGGATTGCTTAATGCCCGTTGCTTTAGGTTTTTAACACTCATTGTGTGATACCTCTTTCTGCCGTTTGCGCGCTAAGTTAAGCTCACTTTTAGGTGTTTTTTGTGATTTTTTTACAAAGACATGCAAAATATGTATGTGCCTGCCTTGTAAGTAACAAAAAAGTCCTCTGCCAATACCTTCTTGGGCTTTGGCCCTTAGTTCAAACAAACCATCACCCAGCGCTTCGGTGTGTGGCGGCCCTAGATTTGCACCGTGTTTTTCCATCAACTCCAGTAGCTTAATCATGCGTGCCTGAATTTTGGGCGGCATATTAAGAATTTGCGTTTCCACACCAGAATAAAAATCTATTTTCCATTCCATAGAAAATCCTCGCTTGTTGCCATATATGGTAACACTATGTGAGTTCCTGTCCAGCCTCTTAGGCCATTCTAGTGGGCAGCCCTAAGGTATGCTGCCCAGTTACTCTAATATCCGAACACTGTTTTCATAAAGGCTCAAATATAAGTATTTGTGGCTGTTAGTGTGGCCTTTTACTCATATTTGAGTATTTTTAGAGTCGTAGCAATGGCGCTCGCAGAGGCATAGAACATCAAATGAAGACGCTAAATCACCAGCGTTCTTCATTGAAATGTTCCCAGCGCATCTGCAAATAGGGCTTGAGCTTGTTGAGGCTGGTCACTTCTTTGCAGAATAGTGTCAGGTTATTAATATCCTGCTGCAAATTCTCTAGGTGAGTATTGATTTCGCGCTGTGATGCTTTCATGGTCTTTCTGTGAAAACGTTGATACAAAGCGGCTGTTTTAGGGTCTTCATGCAAAATCTCAGCGTGCTGTGAGCGCAGCTGTGCATATTGGCGGTTGAGTAATTCAGTCGCGTCGGTCAGGTCTGTGCCAAGTTCTTCCAAAGGTGACTGACCAACATACTCAGCATAGAAAGCAAACAGGGTGGTGATGTCATTATTGTCACGCGCTTCAATCAGCTCACTCATCAGGCGATTTTTATCCAGGCGCGCTTCTTCATCTTGTTCGCGGTCGGGGTGTAGAACACGCGCGACGCGGCGGAATAACTTATTGATGGAGCCGCCTTTCATCAGCTTTTTCAGAGCCTGCTCGTCATCTTTTATCTGCTGCTCGAATGATTCTTGCTGACGGAAAAACTCATCAAATCGTGGGTCATCCTGAAAATCAGAGAAGAGCCCCTCAAAAATTCTTGCGTCATCTTCATCAGCCATCTCATCGAAGAAATCGTGTTCGCTGTGCAGTTCATCATCTTGGAAAGGCTCAAACGCCTCAGGGTGGATTTTTTCCATAGTGGCCTCCATCGCCTGATAGAGGGCAGTCAGATCAATACCGCCTGCAAAGGGATTGCGGGTAATGGTATCTATGTAGTCCAGTATCCATTCCAACAGCACTTCGCGTTGCCAGGCGGCTAAAGATTTGCGACCATAAAAAACCAGCAGATGCTCGCAACTTTGATACAGGGTTGTAACGTGGGCTTTTTCCTGCTGCTCAACCGCCTCGCTAACCTGTTCGGCGAAGGTTTTGATTTGTTCGCGTAAGCGGTCATTTTTCTTTTGTTGATTAGCGACTCTTTCCCACGCCTTGTTGAACAGCTCTGCGCTGGATGAGTCGGTACGGTTAGTGGTCTTAGTCGGTTTTTTGTCAGCCGTTAACTTCCCAGTCGTTAACTTCATCGGTGCGCTCTGTGGTTGGAAAAGGGTGTGGGTAAAAA
>DASRNZ010000145.1:0-34637 GCA_035647155.1 Thiopseudomonas sp. | reverse complement strand
GCCCTCACCTCAGGTGCCTGTTTAGCCATTGATGCGCATGCCAGCGAAGAACTCAAAAACACCTACTTACCACCCCTCTATGAAGGCCGCTGGGCCGGTGTGATGTGCCTGACAGAAGCCCACGCTGGGACGGATTTAGGCCTCATTCGCACGCGCGCTACCGCGCAAAGCGATGGCAGTTATAAAATCACCGGTAGCAAAATCTTTATCACCGGCGGCGAGCAAGACCTGACGGAAAATATTATTCACTTAGTTTTAGCCAAACTGCCTGATGCACCAGCAGGTGCCCGTGGCATCTCTTTATTTTTAGTGCCAAAAGTCGAGGTCAATGCTGATGGCTCGTTGGGTGCTCTAAACGAAGTCACCTGCGGTTCCATCGAAGATAAAATGGGTATTAAAGCGTCTGCCACCTGCGTGATGAACTTTGATGACGCCACGGGTTATTTAGTCGGCGAGCCCAATAAAGGCCTCGCAGCGATGTTTACCATGATGAACTACGAGCGTTTATCCATTGGTATTCAAGGCATTGGTTGCGCAGAAACCTCGTACCAACGTGCCGCTGACTATGCCCGCGAGCGCATTCAAAGCCGCGCAGCCACAGGTGCGCAAAACACTGAACAAGCCGCTGACCCCATTATTGTGCACGCCGATGTGCGCCGTATGCTGCTGACCATGAAAAGTATGACCGAAGGCGGTCGTGCCTTTGCGTGCTATGTCGGCAAACAATTGGATATTGCTAAGTTCAGCCCCGATGCTGCACTGGCTGAACAAGCGCAAGATTTAGTGGCCCTGCTCACGCCGGTGACCAAAGCATTCTTCACCGATACTGGCTTAGAAAGCTGCATCCACGGCCAACAAGTGTTTGGCGGCCACGGTTATGTTCGCGAATGGGGCCAAGAGCAGTTAGTACGGGATGTGCGTATTGCGCAAATTTATGAAGGCACCAACGGTATTCAAGCGCTGGACTTAGTCGGTCGTAAACTGGTCGCTAATCGCGGTGCATTCTTAAAGACCTTCACCCGTAGCATTCGTGAACAACTCAGCCAGCCTGACACCTTATACGCGGCTGAAGTATTAACTGCAGTCGAACGTCTGGAAAGTGTCAGCCAATGGTTACTTGAGCAAGCTGCAAATAACAAAAACGAAGTGGGTGCCGCGTCTGTTGAGTACCTGCATTTATTTGGTTACGTTGCTTATGCTTGGATGTGGTCACGCATGGCAACCACGGCGCAGAAAAATCATGCGCAAGATCCAGATTTCTATGCCGCTAAGTTGGCCACTGCTGATTTCTATTTCAGTCGCATGTTGCCTCGTACGCTCGCTCTTGAAGCCAGCGTTAAAGCCGGTAGCGAATCGCTCTATGCTTTAGCTGCAGAACACTTTTAATTGATCTATACAGCCCTTGCCCAGCGATAGCAGCGGCAAGGGCTGCTTAGTATTGACTCATGACCCTGAAGTCGCGATAGGCAACATTGCTGGTGATGATCGAGGTCGTTATAGCGCTACACAAGCTCAGCCGGCAGCACAGTAACTCACCAACTAATTGTGTATGGCATATAGCAGCTATACTCTGGCTGCTCTACCCCATCAGCCTGCATAACAAACTAAATATCTCTCGCCATATATGGGCAAACGTCGCGAAACTGCTAAACTGCGCCGCATGATACGAATCTCAGAACTGACCTTACAACGTGGCCCCCTTCGCTTACTGGAAAATGCCGAGCTCACTCTGCACCCAGGGCATAAAGTCGGCTTAATTGGCGCCAATGGCGCTGGCAAATCCAGTCTTTTCGCTTTGCTGCGCGGCAAGCTGCATCCCGATGCAGGCGAATGCGCTTTACCGGCGAACTGGCGCATTGCCCATATGCGCCAAGAAATTGATGCGCCAGATCGCAGCGCGATTGATTATGTGCTCGATGGCGATACCTATTTACGTGATATTCAACAGCGTTTGGCGATTGCCGAACAGCAGCAAGACGGTGCCCAACTGGGCCAATTACACTCCGAACTCGATAGCGCCGATGCTTATACCTCTGACGCCCGTGCACGTAAATTACTCGCCGGCTTAGGCTTTCTCGAAGAGCAAATGGATAATCAGGTCAATAGCTTTTCCGGGGGTTGGCGCATGCGCCTCAACCTGGCACAAGCGTTGATGTGCCCTTCGGATTTACTGCTGCTCGATGAGCCGACTAACCACTTGGATCTCGATGCTATTCTTTGGCTGGAAGGTTGGCTGCAAAGCTACCCAGGCACGCTATTACTGATCTCGCACGACCGTGATTTTCTCGACGCAGTGGTCAACCATGTGGTGCATGTTGATCAGCAAAAGTTGGTTCTGTATCGCGGCGGTTACACAGCCTTTGAACGCGCCCGTGCTGAACGCATGATGCAACAGCAGCAAGCTTACGAAAAACAACAAGCGCAGCGCGCGCATATGGAAGACTTTATCCGCCGCTTTAAAGCTAAAGCCAGTAAAGCCAAACAAGCACAAAGTCGCGTTAAAGCCTTGGAGCGCATGGAAGAATTATCTGCTGCGCACTTTGACTCACCTTTTGACTTTGTTTTCCGCGAGTCCGATAAAGTCTCCACGCCGCTGCTGGATCTACACCAAGCAGATTTGGGTTATAATCCTGAGCAGCCTATTTTAACTAAGGTTAAATTGCAGTTGGTCCCCGGTGCGCGCATTGCCTTACTCGGCCCCAACGGTGCGGGTAAATCGACGCTGATTAAAAGCATTATGAATGACCTGCCCTTGCTGGGCGGTAAACTGACCAGTGGTGAAAACCTTGTGGTCGGCTATTTTGCTCAGCATCAACTCGACTCGCTGGATTCTAAAGCCAGTCCATTATTGCACTTACAACGCATCGCCAAAGATGAACGCGAGCAAGTCTTACGTGACTTCCTCGGCGGCTTTGATTTCCGCGGCAAACGCTGTGATGAGCCGGTACTGAATTTCTCCGGTGGTGAAAAAGCCCGTCTTGCTTTAGCGCTGATTGCTTGGGGCAAGCCCAACCTATTGCTGCTCGATGAGCCGACCAACCACCTCGATTTAGAAATGCGCCACGCCTTAAGTATGGCGCTGCAAGATTTTTCTGGTGCTCTGCTGTTGGTCTCGCACGACCGTCACTTAATTAAAAGCACAGTGGATGACTTGTACTTAGTGGCTGATGGCTGTGTGCAAGAGTTTGCTGGCGAGCTGGAAGATTACAGTAAATGGCTGAGCGATTACCGTTTGCGCCAGCAAGCCAGTGCCAGCAGCGAGGTTGTGGATAACTCTGAAAAAGTTGATCGAAAAGCCCAACGCCAAGCTGCAGCCGAGATGCGCAAAAAACTCGCTCCACTGCGTAAAAAAACTGACACTCAGGAAAAGCAGCTGGATAAAATCCAGCAAGAATTGCTGGCACTGGAAACAATTTTGGGCGATAACAGTCTGTATGAACAGGCACAAAAAGATCTTCTCAAGCAGCATCTGAGCCAGCAAAGCCAGCTTCTCCAGCAGCAAGCACAACTGGAAGAAGACTGGATGGAAAGCTTAGAGGAGCTGGAAGCCCTACAAAGTGAACTTGAGGCTAGCGCATGACGAACTGGTTTGAAGAGTGGGCGGTGGACTGGATTAGTCTTCTGGTTCCAGGAACACAAGTTCTATTGATCGCATTGGCGGGCTGGCTACTGCAGCGCTTGCTTGCACGCGGCCTGACCAGTCTTGCTGGGCGCTATAATATGCCGCCAAGCATGCTGCTACCACTGCGTGGAGCCGTTCGTTGGTTGGTGATTGGTAGCGCTCTAATGCTGATTCTTGAGCGCTTTGGTGTCTCTGCCAGCGTGCTCTGGACCGCCCTCACTGGCTTTGTCGCAGTCGCTGCGCTGGCGTTCTTTGCGATATGGAGCGTGCTATCTAATATTTTCTGTGCGGCGTTGATCTTTACCGTCGGCCCGTTCCGTCTCGGCGATCGCGTTGAAGTGTTGGAAAGCGCTGATAAGCCGGGGGTTCGCGGACGCGTCGTCACCATCAATGTGTTCTACACTACCCTTGAAGATCTCAGCGAAGGCAACGAAGGCGCGTTATTACAAATCCCTAATAGCTTATTCTTTCAAAAAGTCATTCGTCGCTGGCGTGGTCCAGAGTTACCCGCCCCACTCGATAAATAAGAAGTATTGATACTGTTTCATCTGACTTAGGAGTTGTTGTATGCGCGTCTGGATTGATGCTGATGCCTGCCCACGTTTAGCCCGTGACCAAGTGATTAAATTCGCCTTAAAACGTGACTTTTCAGTTATTTTAGTCGCTGGACAAGCGCAGCCACGGCCGAATTTTGCCCGAGTGCAATTGATCGTAGTACCCAGTGGCCCTGATGCTGCGGATGACTATATTGCTGATAATGTTGCAGCGAATGAGCTGGTGATTTGCAGTGATATCCCGCTGGCTGATCGCATCATTAAAAAACAAGCAGTAGCACTTGATCCCCGTGGAGATGAGTTTACCGAACGCAATATGGGTGATCGCTTAGCCATGCGTAACTTATTTACTGATTTACGCGACCAAGGGCAAATGAGCGGTGGCCAAGGTGCTTATGGCGAGCGTGAAAAACAAGCGTTCTCCAATGCTCTGGATCGCATTCTCACCCGCTTAGCGAAACTACCCAGCAATATGAAAGACGACTAAAAAAATTATATCTCTGTGCTGATCCTCTATAGGTTGCACGCAAAAAATAGAGGATCAGCCGATATCTCAGGCGATTAAGCCATAGCTAAAACTTTCTCAACCAGTTTATTAATACCCTTTGCCGCTTCACTCATCGACTGCGCCAGCATATAAGCTGATGTAGTGACTAGACGGTGATTCTCATCGACCACAATGCCGTCCACCGCCGTATCTTGGTGAACTGCACCCATCTGTGTCACAACCGCTGCAGTATCGGCATCATTACCAATGGTGCACAGTACGCCTTCACCGAAAATCTTCGCTGATAACACCGGCGAGATGCAGATTAAACCCACTGGTTTCTTAGCTTCTTTAAATTGTAAAATAGCTTTTAAAGTGTCTTCTTGTATTGTGCTATCCGCGCCAGCTGTAGCAAAGTCCGACAAGTTACTTGCCACACCGAAACCACCTGGCAAGATCACCGCGTCAAAATCCGCAGCTTTCAGCTCACGCACATCACGAGATTTACCACGTGTAATACGGCCGGATTCAACCAGCACATTACGCTGCTCTGGCATTGCTTCGCCGGTCTGATGATTAATAACGGCGTGCTGCATCATGTCGGGGGCAAAGTATTCAACCTGCGCACCCAACTGATCAAGACGCAAAGCCGTTAGCACGGTTTCATTAATTTCCGCGCCATCAAAAACACCACAACCTGATAAAATAATCGCTACTTTTTTACTCATGATTTTTCCTTATTATTAATGCACAGTGGTTTGATTCATACCACGCAAGACAGCTTTACGCCAATTAGATGCTCAGTCGAGCACAAGAATCAATCGTACCTAAATTGTTACATAGAGTGTTATTTTATAAATGATCTTAAGGCTGCAGATCCAGATGCGGATCAATATCAGCTGCACCCATTCAGCTGTATGCACTGCACTGTATATCGCGCACAATCCGAACCTTACTCTGCACGACTGCATCCCACACACCCAATGAGTCGCAGTACACAGCTTCTCTATCGCCCTGCTGGCCCACAAGCAACTTAGCCACTGATACGCTAAGATAACGCCATTCAGCTTAAAGGTGCCGGTGTGTCTGAACTCTATTTACGTATTGCTTTGCCTTCACCACTGCGTCGGCTGTTTGATTACCGTGCGCCAGCGCAGGTGCCAGTGACTGCATGGCAGCCGGGAGTACGTGTACGCGTGCCTTTTGGTCGCCGTGAAATGATCGGTATTTTGGTCGATACGGCCAGCGCAACCAGCGTTCCGACGGATAAGCTTAAAGATGCATTAGAACTCTTAGATCAGCAGCCCTTATTGCCGGCCAATATGATGCGTTTATGCCTCTGGACTGCGCAATATTATCAGCACAGTTTAGGCGATACCTTTAGCTGGGCCTTACCCACACTGCTGCGCCAAGGCGAAGCTGCAGAAGGACGTCAGCAAAAAATGTGGCTGGCCAAGCTGCCGATCAATTTCGACTCCCCAACTATCGCTCGCGCGCCAAAACAGCGCCAAGCTCTGAAAGTCTTAGCCCAACATGCACAAGGCATCGCCCACGAGCGGCTTGAGCACTTTGAAATTAGCAAAGACAGTATGGCTGCGTTATTTAAAAAAGAACTGGTTACTCAGCAGATCCGTCAACTGCAAGATTTACCCCATAAAGTGCCCAGCCTTGCGCAACCTGAATTACCGTTAAATAATGAGCAACAAGCCGCTTTTAATGCTATCAATGCCAATAACCAAGAATTCAAAGCCTACCTATTAGCCGGCGTCACGGGCAGTGGTAAAACAGAAGTGTATTTACAGCTGATCCGCGAAGCCTTAGCTGCCGGCAAGCAAGTCTTGGTACTGATTCCTGAGATTAACCTCGGTCCACAAACCCTTGAGCGTTTTACTCAGCGTTTTAATGCGCGCATTGCCTTATTGCATTCCAACGTCAATGACCGTGATCGTTTAGAAGCTTGGCTGGCGGCACGTTCAGGCCATGCTGATATTATTATTGGTACACGCTCAGCACTCTTTACTCCGCTGAAAAATCTTGGCCTGATCATTATTGATGAAGAGCACGATGCCTCTTATAAACAGCAAGAAGGCCTGCGCTATCACGCCCGCGACTTAGCCCTAGTGCGTGCTCGCTGGGCCAATGTGCCGATTGTTTTAGGTTCAGCCACACCGTGTTTAGAAAGTTTGCATAACGCCCACAGCGGACGTTTTGCTTTACTGCGCCTAACCCGACGTGCCGGCGGTGCCAGCCAGCCTCAGTTTATTCGTTTAGATGTACGCAGCTTGCCGCTGGATTCAGGCATCAGCGCACCACTGCAAAAAGAAATTCGTAAAACCCTTGAAGCGGGGCAACAAGTGTTAGTCTTTCTCAACCGTCGCGGCTTTGCACCGGTCTTAATGTGCAATGATTGCGGCTGGATCAGTCAATGTTCTGAATGTGACGCGCGTTTAACTCTGCACCAACGTTATAACGAATTGCGTTGCCACCATTGCGGGCATATTGAAGCGCGCCCGCATAACTGTCCTGATTGTGGCAAAGTTGATTTACGCCCAATTGGTGCAGGCACTGAACGCGCCGAAGAACGCTTACAGATTTTATTTCCTGATACACCCGTGCTGCGCATTGACCGTGACAGCACTTCGCGTAAAGGCTCAATGGATGCGTTGTTAACCACCATTGGCAGCGGCGAGCCCTGCATTATGATTGGCACGCAAATGTTGGCTAAAGGTCACCACTTTCCACGTGTGACTTTGGTGGCTATTTTAAATGCCGATGGCGGCTTATTTTCTGCCGACTTTCGCGCCAGTGAAAAAATGGCACAATTGATTATACAAGTGGCTGGTCGTGCCGGTCGCGCCGGTGATGCAGGTCGAGTGATTATTCAAAGCCAGTTGGCCGACCATCCTTTATTAGTGCAGTTGAGCGAGCAAGGCTATTTTGCCTTTGCTGAACAAGCACTGAGTGAGCGCCGCGCCACCGGCTTACCCCCCTTCAGTCATTTAGCTTTACTGCGCGCTGATGCGTTAAAAGCGGATTTAGCCGATGCATTTCTAGAAGATGCCTACAGTATTGCTGAGCAACTGCTGGAGCAACTCAAGATCGAAGGAGTTGAACTATTAGGCCCTATTACCTCGCCGATGGAACGTCGTGCCGGTCGTTATCGAGCACAACTGCTGTTGCAGGCCAACAGCCGCGCACCCTTACATCGTTTATTAGCACCGTTATGTCGTAACCTAGAAAACTTACCCAGTGCCCGACAAAGCCGCTGGTCTATGGATGTCGACCCCATCGATTTATTTTAAAGCACACCCAGCGACGCTTGCCGCTTGAAGCCAACGCGCTAGGCGTCGATAATGGTCAATTTATTCAGCGCTTATGCGCCATTCGCCTTCGTTAAGAGAAATTATGAAAGACAGTATCCGCACTCTGATTCAGCACGCAGTCAATCAACTTACCAGCGAAGGCATCCTTCCCGAAGGGCTGGTTGCCAATATTCAAGTGGAAAACACGCGGGATAAAACCCACGGTGATTTCGCCAGTAATATCGCCATGATGCTGTCAAAGCACGCGAAAATGAAACCACGCGATCTGGCTGAACTGTTAATAAAAGCGCTGCCTGACGATGCACAAGTCAGTGAGGTGGCCATTGCCGGCCCGGGCTTTCTAAACTTCTTTCAAAACCATGCCGCGTTAGCAGAACGTTTAGATGCGGCATTAAGCGCTGACAATATTGGCATTGCCATGCAGCAACCTGCACAACGTGTGGTGGTGGATTTATCCTCACCGAACTTGGCGAAAGAAATGCACGTGGGTCATTTACGTTCGACCATTATTGGTGATGCGGTTGCACGTGTTCTAGAGTTTTTAGGTCACGATGTGATTCGTCAAAACCACGTCGGCGACTGGGGCACACAGTTCGGTATGCTGCTGGCTTATTTGCAAGAAAACCCCAGCGCACAAGAAACTCAGCTGGCAGATTTAGAAGAGTTTTATCGCGCCTCCAAGCAGCGCTTTGATGAATCACCTGAATTTGCTGAGCATGCCCGTGGTTTAGTGGTGAAACTGCAAGCCGGTGATCCTGAATGCTTACGTATGTGGCAACAGTTTAATAACGTCTCGCTCAGCCATTGCCAAGAGCTTTACGATCGTCTGGGCGTCAAACTGAGCATGGACGATGTGCGCGGTGAAAGCTCATACAACTCTGAGCTGGCCAATATTGTCGATAGCCTGCGTGAAAAGGGTCTGCTGACTGAAAGTAATGGTGCTCAATGTGTATTTTTAGAGCAGTTTAAAAACGCCGAAAACAATCCCTTACCCGTCATTGTGCAAAAAGCTGATGGTGGTTATTTGTATTCGACCACTGACTTAGCCGCGATGCGTTACCGCAGCCAAGAGCTTAAAGCGGATCGTGCGTTGTACTTTGTCGACCAACGCCAAGCCCTACACTTCCAAATGGTCTTTGCAGTAGCGCGCCGTGCTGAATTTGTACACCCAGAGATGCAACTTGAGCATATGGGCTTCGGCACCATGAACGGCGCTGATGGCCGTCCGTTTAAAACCCGTGATGGCGGTACGGTGAAGTTGGTTGATCTGCTCAACGAAGCAGAAGAGCGCGCCTACGCACTGGTTAAAGAGAAAAATCCAGAGTTAGCCGAGAGCGAACTGAAAAGCATTGCTCAAGCTGTGGGTATTGGCGCAGTGAAATACGCTGACCTGAGCAAGCATCGCAGCAGCGACTACAGTTTTAACTTTGAGCAGATGCTCAGTTTTGAAGGCAATACCGCACCCTATTTGCTCTATGCTTACACTCGTGTCGCCAGCGTGTTCCGTCGCACTGACTTAGATATGAACGGCGTACTGCCGGGCCAGATTGTTTTAGCCAGCGAAGCCGAGCAAACTCTGGCAGCAACCCTGCAACGCTTTGGCGAAGTGCTGAACAATATTGCTGATAAAGGCACACCGCATACTCTCTGTACGTATTTGTATGAATTAGCCGGTCAGTTTTCCAGCTTTTATGAGCATTGCCCTATTTTATCGGCTGAAGATGAAGCCACACGTAACAGTCGTTTGCGTTTAGCTGCATTGACCGGTCGTACCATGCAGCAAGGTTTAGCACTGCTGGGCTTGAAAACGTTGGAGCGTATGTAAAATGGCGGCAAGGAAGAAAACCGCACCGAAAAGAGGCGCAAGCCGCGCGCAAGCCGCATCAGCAAAAAAACCTGTACATCCATTAATTTGGGTGGTTACAGGGTTAATTGTGGGTGTATTTGTCATGTCGCTGTTTAGGCTTGAACCTGGTAATGATGCGATTAAGCGTGACAAATCGGCGGACGATGCTAAACAGCCCGCATCAACAGCACCCGAACCTTCTACAAATAAGCCCAAGTTTGAGTTTTACACGCTGCTATCGGAATCTGAAGTGATTGTGCCGATGGAAGCATTACCTGAAAAAACGCCGCCACCGCCCACTAAGATAGAAGTTGAGGCGGCGAAAAAAGCTGATGCTGTACGTGCGCAAGCCATACTCGACGGTAAAACACCGCCAGTGCCTGTGGTGAAGAAAGAAGAAAAAATGCAGTTTTATCTGCAAGCCGGTTCCTTCCCTGAGCGCGCTAAAGCTGAAAGTGTCCGTGCGCAACTGCTGCTCAGCGGTCAGGATGTGCATATTGAGTCGGGGCAAGTATCCGATAAAACCTGGCACCGCGTCTTAGTCGGTCCATTTGTCAGCCGCGAGCAACTGGGTGTAGCGCAAAAGCAACTGGCTAGCAATGGCTTTAACAACCTGCTGTTACAGCAACGCAAAGGTCGTTAAACCTTAATCAGTAGACCCCTATATAGGGGGTCTACTGATTGATTATGTTGTCTGAGGATACAACGGGCTGCATGAAGCACTGAGCTGTACGAGAATGTTAGGAGGTCATGCCTCCGACTCCAGACTTTAGATACATTTTCCTTGCCGTTAAATATACGCCATCTGCTACAGAGCCCAGCAAAATCTTAGATTTTTCACCGGCAACCCTTGAATCGAGTCTATTTCATCCCCATCTATTACTAATCCGGGTGTATGCCCCTCAACGTGGAGAAGTCCCTTGACCACAATTGTTTCAATTCGTCGCAACGGCAAAGTCGTTATGGGTGGTGACGGTCAAGTATCCCTTGGCAACACCGTTATGAAAGGTAACGCTAAAAAGGTGCGCCGCCTCTATCACGGCGAAGTGCTGGCGGGTTTTGCCGGTGCTACAGCAGATGCCTTTACTTTATTTGAGCGCTTTGAAGGCCAACTGGAAAAACATCAGGGCCATTTAGTGCGTGCTGCAGTTGAGTTAGCCAAAGATTGGCGGACCGACCGTTCCCTCAGCCGCCTCGAAGCTATGTTGGCTGTAGCTAACAAAGATGCTTCTTTAATTATTACGGGTAATGGTGATGTGGTTGAGCCAGAGCATGGCTTAATCGCAATGGGTTCTGGCGGTGGTTTTGCTCAAGCAGCAGCCATGGCTTTATTAGAGAACAGTGACTTATCCGCGCGTGAAATCACCGAAAAAGCCTTGCATATTGCCGGCTCAATCTGTGTATTCACCAACCATAATTTGACTATCGAAGAGCAGGACAGCGCTATTTAAGCGCTCCTCGGAGACCATTATGTCGATGACACCCCGTGAAATTGTGCATGAACTCAATCGCCATATCGTTGGCCAAGATGACGCCAAGCGTGCGGTAGCCATTGCGCTGCGTAACCGCTGGAGACGCATGCAGTTATCCGCGGATCTGCGCAATGAAGTCACACCCAAAAATATTTTAATGATTGGTCCAACCGGTGTGGGTAAAACTGAAATTGCCCGTCGTTTGGCCAAGCTGGTCAATGCGCCCTTTATTAAAGTTGAAGCCACTAAATTTACCGAAGTCGGTTATGTGGGTCGCGATGTTGAGTCTATTATTCGTGACTTAGCGGATGCCGCAGTCAAAATGCTGCGCGAGCAAGAAATGAAAGGCATGCGCAACCGCGCTGAAGATGCCGCTGAAGAGCGTATTTTGGATGCTTTATTACCACCGGCGCGCTCTAGCACTGACGAGACCACTGAGCGTACCGATTCAAGTACGCGCCAGTTATTTCGCAAGCGTTTGCGTGAAGGCCAGCTCAACGATAAAGAAATTGATATTGATGTCGCTGAAGCGCCCGCCGGCGTAGAAATCATGACCCCACCGGGCATGGAAGAAATGACCAGCCAGCTGCAAAACTTGTTTTCTGGCATGAACAAAGGCAAAACCAAAAATCGCAAAATGCGTGTTGATGACGCACTTAAGCTGATTCGTGACGAAGAAGCAGCACGTATGGTCAACGAAGAAGACATTAAAGTGCGCGCCCTCGAAGCGGTTGAGCAGAACGGTATTGTGTTCCTTGATGAAATCGACAAGATTGCCAAACACGGCAACACTGGTGGTGCTGATATATCTCGCGAAGGTGTGCAACGTGACTTACTACCCTTGATTGAAGGCTGCACGGTCAACACTAAACTGGGCATGGTTAAAACTGACCATATTCTGTTTATTGCCTCCGGCGCGTTTCATATGAGCAAGCCCAGTGATTTAGTACCTGAGCTGCAAGGTCGTTTACCGATTCGTGTGGAACTCAAGGCACTCACGCCAAATGACTTCAAACGCATCCTCAGCGAGCCTGACGCCTCCTTAACTGAGCAATATATTGCTTTGCTAGCGACCGAAGGTCTGAATGTGGTCTTTACCGACAGTGGTATTGAGCGCATTGCTGAAATCGCTTGGCAGGTTAACGAAAAAACTGAGAATATCGGTGCTCGTCGTCTGCATACTCTGCTTGAGCGTTTACTGGAAGAAGTATCCTTTGATGCGATTGAGTTAGCAGAAAAGTACAGCAGCAATGCTTTAGAGCTGGATGCCACTTATGTTGAGGAGCATCTCGGCGAGTTGGCTAAAGACGAAGACTTGTCACGTTACATCTTATAAGTTGTTACAGTTGTGTCAGCGCATCTTACGCGCTGACACAACACTCTAGAATGAGATCCTTATGCATATCCCAACACGCATTAAACTCAATAAAAGCTCAAAAACACTTGAGCTTGGCTATGCTGATGGCCAGCAATTTGCCTTACCTGCTGAGTTTTTACGTGTGCATTCGCCCTCTGCAGAAGTCCAAGGCCACGGTAACCCCATACTGCAATATGGCAAACTCAATGTCGCCCTCACTCATGTCCAGCCCGCTGGCAATTACGCTCTGAAGCTGACCTTTGATGACGGACATGACACGGGCTTATTTACTTGGAGTTATCTGTATCAGCTGGGCACTGAGCAAGAGCGCCTATGGCAAGAGTACTTGCAGCAACTCAGCGCCGCTGGACAATCGCGCGACCCCAGTGAGTCTGTTGTACGCTTAATGCTCTAAGCCAGATAGAAACACCCATTAACCCAGCCGCTTATCCAACGCCTGCCAACAATTACTTGACTCACTCTCTTCCCTCGACGCTCTAATTTCAGCTGATATAAATGACTGTTACGCAAATGATATTGCTACCAATCGCCCCAGCTCCAAGACAAACAGCGCTGCGGGTATTAGAATGCTAGATAATCTGTCTAAGGTGAAGTTTTATGAGCAATCCACATCAGCCTAATCCTAACGAGCAAACCACCCACTTTGGCTTTAAAGATGTACCTGAAAGCCAAAAGGCGGAAAAAGTTGCTGAAGTGTTTCACTCTGTTGCCGCACGCTACGACATTATGAATGACGTGCTTTCTGGTGGTATGCACCGCCTGTGGAAGCGCTTTACCATTGAGTTATCGGGCGTCCGCCGTGGCAATAAAGTACTGGATATCGCCGGTGGCACCGGTGACTTAGCGCTTAAGTTTTCCAGCCTGGTTGGCCCAAACGGCGAAGTTGTTTTAGCTGACATCAACGCCTCAATGCTAAAAGTAGGCCGTGATCGCTTACTCGATAAAGGTGTCGTCAGCAATATTAACTTTGTCCAAGCCGATGCTGAAAAACTGCCATTCCCGGACAATCACTTTGATGTTGTGACCATTGCCTTTGGCTTACGTAACGTCACCCATAAAGAAGATGCCCTACGCTCAATGCTGCGCGTACTCAAACCGGGCGGCCGCTTATTGATCCTCGAGTTTTCTAAGCCGAGCAATCCGCTACTGTCTAAATTTTACGATGCCTACTCGTTTAAGTTTATGCCTCTGGCAGGTAAATTGATCACTGATGACGCTGACAGCTACCGCTACTTAGCTGAGTCGATTCGTATGCACCCCGATCAAGAAACCTTAAAAGCCATGATGGCGACGGCCGGCTTTGAGCGCGTCACTTTCCACAATATGACCGGTGGCATTGTTGCACTGCACCGTGGAATTAAACCCTAATGATCACTCAGTTCGCTTTGGCCAGTGCCGAAACGGCCCTCAATCGTGTGCTTGAACTGGATAGCACCGCACAAGCACGCTTAGCACCGCTCGCTGGGCAAGTGATTGCCATTAGCTGCACGCGACCGGCGCTGACGGTGTATATGATTCCAATGGCCGACGGCATACAGTTATCACAGCAGTGGGAGGCGCCCGCTGACTGCACTTTAACGGCGCCAGCTAAGCTGTTACTCAAACTGGTGACCAGTACCGATAAATCCAGCGTCTTGCACCATCCAGAGGTCAGCCTTGATGGCAATAGCTCGCTGCTGATGACTTTATCTGAGATTATGCAAAGCCTTGAGCTGGACTGGGAATATGAAGTCTCGCGCTGGTTAGGGCCTGTGGCGACATCATTACTGGGTGGCCATTTACGCAGTCGCAGTCACTGGGCAACTAAATCAGCACACAGCCTGTATCTCAATATGGCAGATTATTTAGCTGAAGAGTCGCGCACCTTAGTTGGGCAACGTGAAGCGCAAACGCGCTTTAACGAAATTGATCAGCTTAAGCTTAATTTAGATCGCCTTGATGCACGCATCGCACTCTTACTTAAACGGAATCAAAAGCCTCTATGAAGCTGCTTGCCATCCGCCGACTCTGGCGTATTTTGCAGGTCACCATTCGTTACCGTCTGGATGATTTAGTCTTTGCTCTGCCTTTACCTTGGCATATACGCATCTTACAAGTTCTGATGCCTTGGCGCTGGTTTCCACGCAGTCCATCCACACTAGCGCGTGGCGAAGCCTTGCGTTTAGCACTGGAAGATTTAGGCCCGGTCTTTGTTAAGTTTGGGCAAATTCTATCCACGCGCCGTGATTTACTGCCGCCGGATATCGCTGATGAAATGGCCAAGCTGCAAGATCAAGTGCCACCCTTTTCATCAGAACAGTCGATGCAACTGATTGAAGAACAGCTTGGCGCGCCAATCAGTGAAGTATTTAGCAGTTTTACCAGCACCCCATTAGCCTCAGCCTCAATTGCTCAGGTGCATGCTGCGCGACTGAAAACCGGCGAAGATGTCGTGGTGAAGGTGATTCGTCCTGGCTTAAAACCGATTATCGCCCAAGATATTGCTTGGCTGCTGGCCTTAGCCAGTTTGGCTGAATATGCATCACCCGAAGCGCGTCGTTTACACCCCAAAGATATCGTTAATGATTACGAAAAAACCATTTACGATGAGCTGGACTTGCTCCGTGAAGCAGGCAATGCCAGCCAATTACGCCGTAACTTTATTGATTCTCCATTGATGTATGTGCCACAAATCTACTGGGAATGGAGTCGCCCTAAAGTTCTGGTGATGGAGCGTATTTACGGTGTTGCTGTGACTGATATGGCGACCTTGATTGATCAAGGCACGGATCTAAAAAAACTAGCTGAACGCGGGGTGGAAATCTTTTTCACTCAAGTGTTTCGTGACAGTTTTTTCCATGCTGATATGCACCCGGGTAATATTTTTGTCAGCACGCGCACGCCTTGGGATCCGCAATATATTGCCATTGACTGCGGTATTATTGGCTCACTGACGCCTGAAGACCAAGACTATCTAGCACGCAATTTACTGGCTTTCTTTAAGCGTGATTACCGCAAAGTAGCGCAGCTGCATATTGACTCAGGCTGGGTGCCCAGCGATACACGCATCAACGAGTTTGAAGCAGCCATCCGCACAGTGTGTGAGCCGATCTTCGAGCGTCCCTTAAAAGATATTTCTTTTGGGCACCTATTACTGCACCTTTTTCAAACTGCTCGACGCTTTAATATGGAAGTGCAGCCACAACTGGTCTTACTGCAAAAAACCTTACTCAATATTGAAGGTTTAGGCCGCCAACTCTACCCTGACTTGGATTTATGGAGCACCGCCCAGCCTTATCTTGAACGCTGGATGCGTGAGCGCTATATGCCCAAACATGTGCTGGGTAATCTGCAGCAACAGTTTGAAAAGCTGCCGCATATAGCCGATATGCTGCAGGATAGCATTGAGAAATTCAGTGACAATTCTGTGCAACCTGCCGCACCTAAGCTATGGTTGAATACAGTGTTAGGCGCAGGCTTATTAGTCGGCGGTGCGCACTTAGGCTTAGCTTTTGAACTGCACACATGGCCTGCTTGGTTAATGCTCGTTGCAGGCTTGAGCCTGATTTTACGTCGTTAAGCGCAAACACATTTTCTAAAATTTTATATACTCCAGGGTTATTGAGAACATTATGAGCAACTGGCTAGACGAGATTAAATGGGACAAGGACGGCCTGATCCCTGCCATCGCCCAAGACTATAAAACCCAGCGTGTTTTAATGGTGGCATGGCTCAATCGTGAATCTTTAGAACTCACAGTTAAAGAGCAACGTGCTATTTACTGGTCACGTTCGCGCCAAAAACTCTGGCGCAAAGGTGAAGAATCAGGGCATATTCAGAAGTTGCACGAAGTGCGCCTGGACTGCGATGCCGATGTTATTATTCTGCATGTTGAACAAATCGGTGATATTGCCTGCCATACCGGTCGCCATAGTTGCTTTTATCGTGTATTAACCGATGGACAGTGGCAGACTGTAGAACCTGTTCTTAAAGACCCTAATGATATTTATCAAGGCTGATTAGCATGACTGACGATATTTTACGCCGCGTAGCGCAAGTAATTGATTCACGTAAAAATGCTGACCCTGGCACATCTTACGTGGCCAGCTTGCACCATAAAGGCTTAAATAAAATCTTAGAAAAGGTCGGTGAGGAAGCGGTTGAAACCATCCTTGCAGCAAAAGATGCAGCCAGCTCAAAAAACAGCGATGATGTGATTTATGAAACCGCAGATTTATGGTTTCACAGTTTAGTCATGCTTTCTGCGTTAGATTTAGAGCCGCAAGCGGTCCTTGCAGAACTGGAACGCCGCTTTGGCTTATCTGGGCATGCTGAAAAAGCAGCCCGTACACCCTCTTAATTATCGGTATTTTGGAGTACATATCATGGGCGGTATTAGCATTTGGCAATTACTGATTATCCTCGCCATCGTGGTCCTATTATTTGGTACCAAGCGCCTTAAAGGTATTGGTGGTGATTTAGGTGATGCAATTAAAGGCTTTAAGAAAGCGGTGGACACCAATGACGACAAACCCACTGAAGCAGTACAAAAAAAAGAAGCAACAGGGCAAACCTTTGATGCGACTGCCGAGCATGTCGAAGATCCTTCGTCTAAGAAATGAGCTAACCCATGTTTGATATTGGCTTCTCTGAACTGATTCTGATTGGCATCGTTGCCCTATTGGTGCTGGGTCCTGATCGCCTACCTGGCGCTGCACGAGTCGCAGGCATGTGGGTAGGCCGTCTCAAGCGTGGTTTTAACTCGGTCAAAGAAGATGTTGAGCGGGAGCTCGGCGCAGATGATATTCGCCGCGAACTGCACAATGAAGGGATTCTAGAAAAAGAACGTAAAGCGCTCCAAGACGCGGCCGACAAAGCCAAGCAAGTACTCAGCGATAAACCGCTGGATGCATTGGTCAAAGACAGCACTAAAGAAGATAAAGAGCAATCCTTATGAGTACACCCCAGCAGCCTGATACAACCATGCCTTTGGTTGCCCACCTCACTGAGTTACGTACACGTTTATTACGTTGTGTGGTGGCTGTTTTAGTGATCTTTGCTGGGCTGTTTTATTTCGCTCAAGATATTTATGCCTTAGTCGCCGCACCCTTACGTGCTTATTTGCCCGAAGGCGCGACCATGATTGCCACTGGCGTGGCCTCACCGTTTTTAACACCGTTTAAGCTCACTATGGTGGTCTCGCTGTTTCTCAGTATGCCGGTGATTTTGCAGCAAATCTGGGGCTTTATTGCGCCGGGTTTATACAAGCATGAAAAACGCATTGCTATCCCCTTGCTAATTTCCAGTGTGATTTTATTTTATGCCGGTATGGCCTTTGCCTACTTTGTGGTCTTCCCGATTATGTTTGGCTTCTTTGCCAGCGTAACGCCAGTAGGTGTCGAGATGATGACCGATATTGGTCAGTATCTAGACTTTGTTTTAACCTTATTTTTTGCCTTTGGTGTGGCCTTTGAAATCCCCATTGCCACCTTCTTACTGGTGTGGACGGGCATCGTTAATGTCGCCACCTTACGTAAAAGCCGCCCCTATGTTGTTGTTGGCTGCTTCTTAGTCGGCATGCTGCTAACACCACCGGATATTTTCTCGCAGACACTTTTGGCGATTCCGATGTGGATTTTATTTGAAGTGGGCGTACTCTTTGGCAGCTTGATTCAAAAAGAACGCGAAGCTGAAGCAGCTAAAGAATCAGCGTCTGCAGACAATGAAGATGAGCAAACACCGCCTGTGCAACCATGAATCTACTGCTGCTCAATGAGGCAGACTTTATCGCGGCGGATCGTGTACGTATTACTGATCGCCGCTTACAACACCTCAACACAGTCCATAAAGCTAGCGTTGGAGACACCCTGCGCGCTGGTCGTTTAGGTGGATTACAAGGTCAAGCCACACTGCTGTCGATTGATCAGCAAGCGGCAGAGTTACAAGTGAACCTGCACGAGCAGCCCCCCGCTAAACTGCCTATCACTTTACTGCTGGCCTTACCGCGCCCAAAAATGCTGCGCCGCACTCTGCAGACCATAGCCAGTATGGGTGTGGATAAGTTAGTGCTGATTAACAGTTATCGTGTAGAAAAAAGCTTTTGGCAAACACCTTTTTTAAAACCTGAAGCCATTATGGCTGAGTTGATTTTAGGCCTCGAGCAAGCTCGCGATACTGTGTTGCCAGAAGTGATTTTAGCCAAGCGTTTTAAACCCTTTGTTGAGGACGAACTGCCTGCTCTAGTCGCAAATACACGCGGCTTAGTCGCTCACCCTGGAGATTATCCTGGGTGCCCCAGAGGTTTAAGTGAGCCGGTCACACTCGCCATTGGCCCTGAAGGCGGCTGGATTCCCTATGAAGTGGAGATGCTGATCAAGGCAGGTTTGCAGCCAGTGCAATTGGGTGAGCGTATTTTGCGCGTTGAAACCGCTGTCCCAGCCCTGTTGGCACGCTTATTTTAAACACCTAAACTGTAGCCAGATGGCCCTGACTGGCTTAGCTTTACAGTGAATAATAATACGATATAAAACTCTGCCAAATTCGCACAAATAAGGTCCCTCATGGAAAGTATTGCCGAACAATTTGTCAGCGAACAAAAAATGATTATCCAGCTCACGACTGCCTTATTGCTGGGCGCGCTCACCGGCCTAGAGCGTGGCTGGGCAACACGTGAACAGAAATCCGGTGAACGGGTAGCCGGTATACGTACTTACGCACTGGTAGGCTTACTAGGCGGTATTGCAGCGTTATTGTCGCTGAAAGTCACGCCTTGGGTATTACCAGCCGGCTTATTAGCAGTCTGTACTGCCGCAGTTATGGCCTATCGTGCCCGTATGCTGCAAATGCGCGACTACAGCATCACTGGCATTATTGGCATCTTACTGACTTTTTGTTTTGGCGCTATGGCTGTTGCCGTGGACATTACCGTGGCTGCCACTGCTGCGGTAATCACCACTATCATTCTCGACAATAAAAACGAAATTCATAGCGCACTCAATCGCCTGCAAGAGCACGAGTTAGACGCAGCATTAAAGCTGCTATTGATTTCGGTAGTTATGCTGCCGCTACTGCCCAACGAAGGTATTGGCCCGAACGGAATGCTCAACCCTTATGAAATTTGGTGGATGGTCGTACTCATCGCCTCAATTTCATTTGTTGGTTACTTTGCCATGCGAGTTGGCGGCACAGAAAAAGGGATTTTATTCACCAGTTTATTTGCGGGACTGGCCTCATCCACCGCATTGACGCTGCACTTTTCTCGACTAGCGCGGCAGACACCGCAGATTTCACCACTGCTGTCATCCGGAATTTTGCTGGCCTGCGGCACCATGTACCTGCGAATTTTATTGTATTGCGCGATGATTAATCCTGCATTACTGGGTAATTTAACTATACCGCTATTGGTCATGACGCTGGTTTTATATCTGCCGGCACTGCTGATCTGGCGCAAGCATCGCAACGGTACCCGAGTGGAACAACCGGCATTACACAGCAATCCGCTCGACTTAAAATCAGCGCTACTACTGGGCGCAATGCTCACAGTGATTTTGTTGATGGCTAGCATTTTACAGCAATGGCTGGGTAATGCGGGAATTTACGTACTGGCCACCGTTTCCGGCATCACTGATGTGGACGCTATCACCCTGTCCTTAACGCGCATGTCGCAAACTGGCCTTGAGAGCACAACGGTTATTATCGGTATTATTATCGCCTCTTCGGTGAACAATCTAATGAAGGCTGGCATGGCAATTTTCATTGGCGGCCGTGCGATGCTGATGCGTGTAGCGCTACCGATTCTGCTGTCATTACTGGCCGGCTTAGTCGTGATGCTACCCATGTACAGCACTTGACTCTACCACCGTGGTAAGGTTTTTAATCTGGGCAAATGCCACGCGTTATTGGAGTACCTATGAAATCCTGCAAAACTGAATGTGGCCTACCCCTTACGCAGTCAGCGTCAGGCGGCTCTGCAGATAAAGATCCAAGCCATATCACCAGCGTCTTTATCATTACCGAAATGGACTGCCCTACCGAAGAGCAGTTGATTCGTAGCAAACTGGCCACGCTTAGCGATATCAGCGCTGTTGAGTTTAATCTGATGCGCCGCCAACTGACTGTAAGCCATGCAAAACCCGCATTGGAGAGCATTGTCAGCGCTCTAGTCAGTATCGGTTTTAAACCACAGCCGCAACACCAGCACAGTGACGCCAATGCAGCCCAAGCACCGCAACAAGCGCACTGGCCATTATGGCTTGCAGGTATCGCAGCCACTGCAGCAGAACTCTTAGAGTGGACTATAGGCGGCACGCACTGGGGCGTTATTGTCCTGACCCTAGTAGTATTAGCCACAGTTGGTGTGCCGGTCTTAAAAAAAGGCTGGATTGCGATTCGCAACGGCAATCTCAATATCAATGCTTTAATGACCATTGCTGTGATTGGCGCGCTGTTTATCGGGCACTGGCCAGAAGCAGCCATGGTGACTTTCTTATTTGCTCTGGCTGAATGGATTGAGTCAAAGTCTTTAGATCGCGCTCGTTATGCCATTCATAGTGTCTTAGAACTGGCTCCAGAAACGGCTCTGGTTCTAACCGATGGACACTGGCACAACAGCTCGGCAGACACAGTCACTATTGGTACGCGCGTACGCTTGCAACCCGGTGAGCGCATACCGCTTGATGGCACCGTGGTCAGTGGTCACTCAAGCGTTAACCAAGCACCCATTACCGGTGAAAGTCTGCCGGTGGAAAAAAGTGTGGATAGCCCTTTATTTGCCGGCAGCATCAATATGCAAGGCGCTTTAGAATATGTCACAACCGCCACCCGAGATAATTCAACCCTAGCGCGGATTATCCATGCCGTTGAAGAAGCACAAGCCAGCCGCGCACCCACCCAACGTTTTATTGATCGCTTTGCTAAAATTTACACGCCCATTGTTGTCGGTATTGCCTGTTTAGTCGCTGTTGTGCCGCCCTTGTTTTTTGCTGGACTGTGGTCTGTCTGGCTGTATAAAGCCTTAGTGTTATTAGTGATTGCCTGCCCTTGTGCGCTGGTGATCTCAACCCCTGTTGCGGTGGTCAGCGCTTTAACTCAAGCCGCGCGTCAAGGTATTTTAATTAAAGGTGGTGTGTTTTTAGAGCAAGGCAAAGCACTCACGACTGTAGCCTTTGATAAAACCGGCACTCTCACTCATGGCACACCGGTACTGACACAAACGCTGTTGATCAATGATGTAAATGACAACGCTAAGCACTTAGCTGCCAGCCTCGCCACGCGCTCTGATCACCCAGTATCGCAGGCTATTGAGCAAGCGTTTCTTGACCAGCACGAACACTGGTCTGAAGTCAGCGATTTTCAAGCTCTGCTCGGTCGCGGCAGCAGCGGCATCATCAATGGCACACGCTATTACTTAGGCAATCACCGCCTGATAAAAGAGCTGAAAATCAGCTCAAAGCAACTGGAAGAACAGTTGCTCAGCCTTGAACAACAAGGACAAAGCGTAGTGATGCTGGCCACAGAGCAGAAGGTATTAGCCTGCTTTGCGGTCGCCGACACCTTGCGCGAGCAAGCGGCTGAAGCCATTGCGCAATTGCACGCTCTGGGTGTGCAGACCTTAATGCTTAGCGGTGATAATCAGCACACAGCCAATGCCATTGCTGCACAAGTGGGCATCCAGCAAGCCACAGGTGAAATGCTGCCGGAAGATAAGCAGCGCACAGTACAACAACTGCAAAGTAACGCTCAGCAGCGGGTCGGTATGGTGGGCGATGGTATTAATGATGCGCCAGCCTTAGCTCAGGCTCATATCAGTTTTGCCATGGCTGTAGCCGGTTCAGATAGTGCCGTGGAAGCGGCGAATATCGCTCTGATGGATGCGGATTTACGTAAGATTCCACAATTTATCCGTTTATCACAACGCACTGCCACTGTGCTTAAGCAAAATATTGGCTTTGCCATTGCCATCAAGCTGGTGTTTTTAGTCTTAGCCATCAGCGGCCAAGCCACCATGTGGATGGCAGTCTTTGCCGACTTAGGCGCCAGCTTATTAGTGATTCTCAATAGTTTGCGCTTATTAAAACCGCGTCTTTAAGCAGCTTCGAGCGACATTCAATACTATTGAGACTGATTGGAAGAAGCCACTATCACGCGCAGCCACCGACTGAATAAAGTGACTACGCGGCTATAACTAAGTCAGTTTCTAATAAGCACCTGAGCTAGACCTCAAGCAAAAAAGTCACTGGCCCATCATTAGTCAATTGCACTTGCATATCAGCGCCAAACTGCCCTGTTTGCACAAAATTATGACGCTGTTGCGCCATAGCCAGCAACTGATTAAACAGCTCTTTTGCCTGTGCCGGCGCCGCAGCCGTAGAAAAACCAGGACGTAAACCACTGCGCGTATCTGCAGCCAAGGTAAATTGCGAAACCAGTAATAAACCGCCCTGTGTATCTGTTAGCGATTTATTCATGCGATCCTGCTCATCAGCAAAAACTCGGTAATTCAGCAATTTATGCAGCATCTTCTCTGCACTCTGCTGATTATCATCTGGCTCAATCCCCACAAACACCAATAAGCCATCGGCAATCCGTGCGACTTCAGCACCTTCAATGCTGACACTGGCCTGGCTCACTCGCTGTAATAATGCTTTCACGCTCACCTCCAAGGCTGCCATCGACTCGACTCACCACTCAATGGCATTACACCTGTCTAAGCTATAAACAACAAAGCCTAGAGGCGCAATGCACACTCTAGGCTTTGATCATATATACAAACTAGTGTTGTATTTTATTCGCTGTGATAACCAGTAACACGCTCGACTTCTTCTTTCGAGCCTAAGAATACTGCGACACGCTCGTGCAATGATTCTGGTTGAATATCCATAATGCGCTGATAGCCATTGGTTGAAACACCGCCAGCCTGCTCAATAATAAACGACATCGGGTTAGCTTCGTACATCAAACGCAACTTACCGGGTTTTTCTGGCTCACGGCCGTCACGTGGGTACATAAAGATACCACCACGAGTCAAAATACGGTGTACGTCAGCAACCATCGCCGCCACCCAACGCATATTGTAGTCTTTCTCAAGCGGGCCTTCCGTACCTTCAAGCAACTCATCCACATAGCGTTTTACCGGTGCTTCCCAGTGACGCTGATTGGACATATTGATGGCAAATTCTGCAGTTGTTTCAGGCACACGGATATCATCATTGGTCAAAATAAATGAACCCATTTCCGCGTCCAAAGTAAAGCCTTTAACGCCGTTACCTAAGGTCAGAACCAACATGGTTTGTGGACCATAAATGGCATAACCCGCGGCTACTTGTTCAGTACCCGGCTGTAAGAAGGCCTCTTCACCCAGATCACCCTCTTCACCATTGCGATCAGGGCAGCGTAATACTGAGAAAATCGTACCGACCGATACGTTCACATCAATATTGCTCGAACCATCCAATGGGTCAAACACCAACAGGTACGAACCTTTTGGGTACTTACCTGGGATCTGATAGGCATTATCCATTTCTTCAGAGGCCATACCGGCTAAGTGGCCGCCCCACTCATTGGCCTCAAGCAGAATTTCATTAGACAATACGTCTAATTTCTTCTGCACTTCACCTTGCACGTTTTCCGTGCCCATACTCCCTAAAACACCGCCCAAAGCGCCTTTCGACACTTGGTGGTTAATCATTTTACAAGCACGTGCTACAACTTCGATTAAAAAGCGCAGCTCTGCAGGGGTTTGATGTGAACGTGTTTGCTCAATCAAAAAACGGCTTAAACTCGTGCGTGAATTCGTGCGTGACATAAAACGCTCCAACGGAGTAAGAAAAAATATGCGAGAGAGTTTAACGCTTTGTGAGCGTGATTGCTGCAACGCTTTGCATTTGTTACCTAACACCGCGCTAAAATCATATTAAAACGGGTAATGGTAACAATGTTTCATTTATAGAAATCCAGCCATAGCTAGGCTTAACATCAGCCACAGATAATAAATCCGCACTTTTGATATACTGTCAATTAGATAGTCAGATCTTTATTGATTTGAATCAAGTCTTGCTGCGTTTCATTACGTAACATAATCAGCAACCAACATACTAAATAAGTTACACAATGGAGCATATTATGCGCACTTCCTTATTTGCATCTTCATTACTGGCGTTAGCTATTGCTGCGCCAGCTGTTCAAGCTCACCAAGCTGGCGATATTATTGTTCGCGCGGGTGCAGTTACAGCGCAAACTAAAGAAAACTCTTCAAGTGTAAAAGTTGACCGCGGCCCTCTGGCTGGTGCAAACCTTGGTGGTAAAGCCACTCTGAGTAACAACACTCAGCTAGGTTTAAACTTTGCTTATATGCTGACTGATAACCTTGCTGTTGAACTATTAGCAGCAACACCTTTTAAGCACGATGTAGCCGTTAAAAATACAGCTTTAGGTAACCACAAACTGGGTAGCCTGAAGCACTTACCACCTACACTGAGTGCAATATATTACCCACTGGATGGCAAATCAGTATTCCAACCCTATATTGGTGCGGGTGTAAGCTATACAGTGATGTTTGATGAGTCAGTTAAAGGCTCTGCAAAAGATGCAGGTTTCAGTAGCTTACGTGCTCAAAACACTTGGGGTTTAGCAGCACAAGTCGGTGCTGACTATATGCTGACTGATAACATTATGGTTAACGGCCAAGTGCGCTACATTGATATCGATACAACTGCCTACGTTAACTACGCTGGTAACCGCGCTAAAGTTAACGTTGATGTAAAACCTTGGGTTTACATGTTAGGTCTTGGTTATAAATTCTAACAATCAGACTTTACAATGCAAAACAGGCGCTTAATGCGCCTGTTTTTATATGTGGTGTAAAACAAAAACTAACACTTAATGCTTAATACTTTCTAGTTTAAAAACAGCAACTAGCATTTAATAGAACGCCTAGCGCTTAATTTTAAAAAGATATAGTTAAGTATTAAACATTACGGTAATAACTATCCAGTAAGTCTGCTAAGCCTGTACGCCACGCCCGTGGCTTAATACCAAAGGTATGGGTGATCTTACGACTATCAAGCACGCCATGTTGCGGCTCAATATCTGCATCAGCAAAACTGGCATGAGCACGCGGCACAACCTCTTGGCTTAACTCAGGTCGCCAAGCCTGCGCTTCAGCTAAAATCGCCTGCGCAACAGACAGTGCTGTAGCTGCTTCTTGAGCACCATAATGGTAAGTACCCCAGAGCGGTGCAGCACAATCCAATTGCTTTAATATCGCCAGCAGCACACGTGCAGCATCTTCAATCGGCGTTGGATTACCACGACGATCATCAGCCATCTCTAGCAATTCATGATCTTGTGCACGATGCAACACACGACCTAGCATGCCTTCAGGACTGTCATCCAACAGCCAACCCACACGTAACAAAATATGCTTGGAGCACAACGAGCGCACGCTTTGTTCCATGCGCATTAAAGCTTGTCCACGTGGACTTAAAGGCTTGCACTCACTGGTTTCGTTATACGCAGTCGCACGTACACCATCAAACACTCGATAACTTGATGGCTGCAACAAAATACAATCATAGTGCTTACACAGCTGCGCTAAACGCTCAACTGCACGCTCCTGTGGCACAAAATACTCTGGATCAACCGCACCTGCCTGAAACCAATCGTAATAGTAGGCAAGGTTAATCACCGCATCCGGACGCACTTCATCAATCAGGCTGGTTAAGCTGGACGCATCCCAAGCACCTTTTTCTGGTTTGGGCGCCAAAAAAGAAATATCTTCCTCAGCACCTAAACGCACCAAAGCTTTTCCTAACGCGTTACCACCACCCAGCAAAACCAAGCGTAATTGCATATCAGCCCCGCAGTTCTCTTACGAAATTATTTACCACACAGAGTCGGTTATCCTTAGAACGGGATATCATCATCAAACTCATCATAGGCCGCTGCAGGCTGCGGATCAGGCTGCACAGTTGGCGCTGGGCGCGGCTGTTGCTGTTGCTGTTGCGGCTGATTCTGCTGCTGTTGATTATTTTGCTGCCCATACTGCTGCTGTGAAGAAGGTGCAGGACGATTACCACCCTGATTATCACCACGGCTGTCGAGCATTTGCATGGAACCGCCGATATCCACAATAATTTCAGTGGTATAGCGCTTCACACCATCTTTTTCCCACTCGCGGGTTTGTAGACGGCCTTCAACATAAACCTTAGAGCCTTTGCGCAAATATTGACCAGCAATTTCAGCAATTTTTCCAAAAAATGTTACTCGGTGCCACTCTGTACGCTCTTGCATTTGACCGGTTTGCTTATCGCGCCAGCTATCACTGGTCGCTAGCGTCAAGTTCGTCACCGCATTGCCATTGGGCAAATAACGTGTTTCTGGGTCGCCGCCCACATTACCAATCAAAATTACTTTGTTAATTCCACGAGCCATATTCTTCTCCAAACGGTCAGCACGCCACGTTACTTAAAGGTAACTCTCAACAGATGCACGATCTATTATTTGCGTATCAAATTTCACATAAATAGCAGCTTCCTCTGCCACCAATACAGCATCCATCACACCCGCTTGCGAACTTAACGCAGTCAGCCATTGAGTTTCTTGCATCGCTGCTGGGGATACCGGCAAGCGCACGCTAGTGACATAAGGCGGCTCTTGCATATTAGCAGCAAAAATCAGCCAAAGTGCAGCAAGTACGGCACAACCCACAAAAACCAATGACGCACCACCCACGCTAAATAACCAGCCACCCAGCATGCCACCCAACGCTGCCCCTAGAAACTGGCTGGTGGAGTACACGCCCATCGCCGTTCCTTTCGCGCCAGCGGGTGCAACCTTACTGATCAGTGACGGCAAGGATGCTTCCAAAAAGTTAAACGCAGTAAAAAACGCCAAAGTACCCATAATCAGCAATGTCAGATTATCTGCAAACAGCCATAAAAATAGTTCAGTGGCCATTAACACGACTATTGCACCAACAAATACCTGCTTCATCTTGCGCTTTTTTTCACTGTAGATAATAAAAGGCAACATGGCAAAAAAACCAACAAATAACGCTACTAAATACACCCACCAATGCTCTTCCTTGGGTAAACCACCCTGCTCAACCAAAGCTAAAGGCAGCGCAATAAAGCTGGCCATCAATAACGCATGCAAAACAAAGATACCAAAATTCAAACGCAACAACGCCACATTACTCAGCGTGGCTGCTAATGCATCCTTGGCCACGCCTGACTCACGATGACGCACCTGCTGTGCGGGCTTAGGTACAGCAACAGCAATAATCACCATACCGAGCAAGGCCATCACGGCGGTTAACCAAAACAAACCGGATAAGCCAAAACCACGGGTGACCAACGGCCCCACCACCATCGCCACAGAAAAAGAGATACCAATACTGATACCAATCATGGCCATAGCTTTAGTGCGGTGTTGCTCGCGGGTTAAATCGGATAATAAAGCCATCACTGCAGCTGAAATAGCCCCCGCACCTTGCAGCACCCGTCCAGCAATCACACCCCAGACTGAATCAGACATCCCTGCAACAACACTACCGGCGGCAAAAATCAACAAACCCAGATAAATAATGGGTAAACGACCGACACGGTCCGACAGCATGCCAAAGGGTATCTGCAACAGAGCCTGAGTCAAACCATAAGCACCAATCGCCAATCCTAATAAAAAAGGTGTTGCCCCAGCTAAGTCTTGCCCATAGGTCGCTAGAACCGGCAGTACCATAAACATGCCCAACATACGAAATGCAAATACCAGTGATAAACCACTGGCTGCACGCCGTTCTTGAGCATTCATTGCGTCACTATTGTGATCCTGCATGACACCTCCCCAAATAGACGCGCAATTCTAGCAGGACGAAGACTTTGCCGCAGCCTCCCTCTAACCCGTATACTCATCCGTTTACGCTCGCAACGCGAGGAATGCAGTGGATACCATAGTAGTTCGTGGGGCTCGCACCCATAATTTAAAGAATATTGATCTCGACTTACCTCGAAATAAGCTGATTGTGATCACCGGTCTATCAGGTTCAGGCAAGTCATCCCTGGCGTTTGATACTTTGTATGCCGAAGGTCAGCGCCGCTATGTCGAATCACTGTCTGCCTATGCGCGACAGTTTTTATCGATGATGGAAAAACCAGACGTTGATACCATTGAAGGTTTATCACCGGCTATTTCCATTGAGCAAAAGTCGACATCACACAACCCACGCTCAACCGTGGGCACCATCACCGAAATTTATGACTATTTACGCCTGCTCTATGCTCGCGCTGGCATACCCCATTGTCCAGATCACCATGTGCCGCTTGAAGCACAAACCGTCAGCCAAATGGTTGACTTGGTGCTGGGCCGTGAAGCAGAAACACGTTTAATGCTGCTAGCTCCGGTTGTGCGTGAGCGCAAAGGTGAGCACCTATCCATTTTTGCAGAAATGCGTGCGCAAGGTTTTGTCCGTGTGCGGGTGAACGGCACACTCTACGAAATCGATGATGTGCCCAAACTGGATAAGCAAAAGAAGCATTCGATTGATGTGGTGGTGGATCGCTTTAAAGTGCGTGAAGACCTCGCTCAGCGTTTAGCCGAGTCCTTTGAAACAGCTCTGCGCCTCACCGATGGTATTGCCTTAGTCGCATCCATGGATGATGACGGCAGTGAAGAGATGGTGTTTTCCGCACGTTTTGCTTGTCCGCATTGTGGTCATGCGATTAGTGAACTGGAACCCAAACTCTTTTCCTTTAACAACCCAGCCGGCGCCTGCCCTAGCTGTGATGGTTTAGGGATGAAGCAGTTCTTTGATATCAAGCGCTTAGTCAATGGTGAACTGACTCTGGCGGAAGGTGCCATTCGCGGCTGGGATCGACGTAATGTCTATTATTTTCAGATGCTCAATTCATTGGCTGAGCATTACGATTTCAGCCTTGAAGAGCCCTTTGAGTCGCTGGATCAAGGCACACAGCAGGTTATTTTATATGGCACAGGCAAAACTGAGATTGAGTTTCGCTATCTAAATGACCGTGGTGATATCGTTAAACGTTCGCACTCTTTTGAAGGCATAGTACCCAATCTAGAGCGTCGCTACCGTGAAACCGAATCCAATACCGTGCGCGAAGAGCTGGGTAAGTACCTAAGCACACAATCCTGCCCTGACTGCCACGGTACGCGTTTGCGCCGTGAAGCACGCCACGTCTGGGTGGGTGAAAACACTTTACCGACCATTACATCGATGCCGATTGGTGAAGCTTTTGAGTATTTCTCTGCGCTGACCCTACCCGGTAAACGTGGCGAGATCGCTGAAAAAATTCTTAAAGAGATCAGTGCACGTTTACAGTTTCTGGTTAACGTCGGTTTGAATTACCTGACGCTGAATCGCAGTGCCGACACCTTATCCGGTGGTGAAGCGCAACGTATTCGCTTGGCCAGTCAAATCGGTGCAGGACTGGTGGGGGTGATGTATATCCTTGATGAGCCCTCCATTGGCTTGCATCAACGTGATAACGAACGCTTGCTGCACACTCTGGATCATCTACGCAAAATCGGTAATACGGTCATTGTCGTTGAGCATGATGAAGATGCCATTCGCATGGCTGACTATGTTGTGGATATCGGCCCTGGCGCAGGTGTCCATGGTGGTGAAGTCGTTGCGCAAGGTACGCCCGCTGAAGTCATGGCTAACCCCAATTCGCTAACGGGCCAGTACTTATCAGGCGAGGTGCAAATCACCTACCCTGCAGAGCGCACACCGGTTAACCCAGAAAAAATGCTGCGTTTATACGGTGCCAGTGGCAATAACCTGCAGAATGTTGACCTTGAGATTCCGCTGGGCCTACTAACCTGCATCACCGGTGTATCGGGCTCAGGTAAATCAACCCTGATCAACAACACCCTCTATCCACTGATGGCCACGGCGCTCAATGGTGCCACCACCTTAGAAGCGGCACCTTACACCTCAATCGAAGGCGTAGAGTTGCTCGATAAAGTTGTGGATATTGACCAAAGCCCAATTGGTCGTACTCCGCGCTCAAATCCAGCCACTTATACGGGCATTTTCACTCCGATCCGTGAGCTATTTGCCGGTGTTGCTGAATCCCGTGCACGCGGCTATAGCCCTGGACGCTTCTCCTTTAACGTTAAAGGCGGTCGTTGCGAAGCATGTCAGGGTGACGGCGTGATTAAGGTTGAGATGCACTTCTTAGCTGATATTTATGTAGCCTGCGACACCTGTAAAAGTAAGCGTTATAACCGTGAAACCTTGGATATTCGCTATAAAGGCAAGAATATCCATGAAGTGCTGGATATGACTATCGAGGAAGCACGTGTGTTCTTCGATCCCGTGCCTGCACTGGCGCGTAAGCTGCAAACATTGATTGATGTAGGGTTGTCCTATATTCGCCTTGGGCAAAGCGCCACTACGCTCTCAGGTGGTGAGGCGCAGCGGGTTAAGCTGTCCCGTGAGCTGTCCAAACGCGATACCGGACAAACACTCTATATCCTCGATGAACCCACTACAGGTTTGCACTTCGCTGATATCCAGCAACTGCTTGATGTGCTGCACCGCTTACGCGATCGTGGTAATAGCGTGATAGTGATTGAGCATAACTTGGATGTGATTAAAACTGCAGACTGGGTCATCGACCTAGGCCCTGAAGGCGGTTCTGGTGGTGGTGAGATTATTGCGACCGGTACGCCTGAGCAGATTGTACAAAATAGCAATTCGCATACGGGACGCTTTTTGAAAGATAAGCTATAGGCCGTTAATACAGACCCGCCTCGATATTCGAGGCGGGTGTTTTCACTTACAGCGATGGATGAATCCCTTACTTGGGCAGCTCAATGCCTAAGGCCTTCGCAACACCTTGCCCGTAAGCCGGATCAGCTTGCATGCAATGGCAGATATGTTTCATCTTAATCGCATCCGGCACCCCATTCATATTACGCGCGGTATTCTCAAACAGCACTTGCTGCTGCTCAGGGCTCATCAAGCGAAACAAATTACCCGGCTGAGTAAAGTAATCCGGCTCAGTCTCCCAATAATCAAAACGATCCGCAGCACCCTCCAGCGCCAATGGTGGCTCAGAGAAGTCGGGCTGTTCTTGCCACTCACCATAGCTATTAGGCTCGTAATGCAAACGACTGCCCTGGTTACCATCCACGCGCATGGCACCATCACGGTGATAACTATGGTATGGGCAACGGGGAGTATTTACCGGGATCTGCGAGTGGTTCACTCCCAAACGGTAACGCTGTGCATCACCATAAGAGAATAAACGACCTTGCAACATACGGTCAGGTGAAAAACCAATACCTGGCACAATATGCGCTGGGTTAAAGGCTGCTTGCTCAACATCAGCAAAGTAGTTTTCTGGATTTTTATTCAGCTCAAAATAACCCACTTCAATCAGCGGGTAATCGCCTTTAGGCCAAACCTTAGTGAGATCAAAGGGATGGTAAGGGACTTTGGCTGCATCTGCCTCAGGCATAATTTGTACAAACATCGTCCAGCGCGGAAAGTCACCGCCTTCAATGGCTTCATACAAATCACGTTGTGAGCTTTCACGATCTTTACCGACCAAATCCGCAGCCTCTTGGTCGGTTAGATTCTTAATACCTTGCTGGGTTCTAAAGTGAAACTTAACCCAGTAACGCTCATTATCAGCGTTAATAAAACTAAAGGTGTGTGAACCAAAACCATGCATATGACGATAAGAAGCAGGAATACCACGATCACTCATCACAATAGTGACTTGGTGTAAGGCTTCGGGCAGCCCCGTCCAGAAATCCCAGTTATTCGTCGCACTGCGCATATTAGTGCGTGGATCACGTTTAACAGCATGGTTTAGATCAGGAAACTTCAGTGGATCACGAAAGAAAAACACTGGAGTATTATTACCCACTAGATCCCAGTTGCCTTGCTCAGTATAAAAGCGCATAGCAAAGCCACGAATATCACGCTCAGCATCCGCTGCACCACGCTCACCCGCCACGGTTGAGAAACGCACAAACATATCGGTTTGCTTGCCCACTTCAGAAAAGATCATGGCTTTGCTGTACTGACTAATATCATGAGTCACGGTAAAACTACCGAAAGCACCTGAGCCTTTAGCATGCATACGGCGCTCAGGAATCACTTCGCGGTCAAAGTGCGCCATTTTCTCTAAGTACCAGACATCTTGCATCAACATTGGCCCACGTGGACCTGCCGTTAGGCTATCTTGGTTATTGGCGATCGGACATCCTGAAACAGATGTCAATTTAGGTTTATCAGTCATGGCCTTACTCCCACATGCTTATTAGAATTATCTTCACATGAGAGTACCTAAAAAGAGCAAGAACACCTAATACATTCATAACAACCCAATGATAGAAATCATCTATATACCAATTTATAGACATAAAAAAACCGAGCACAAGGCTCGGTTTTTTTGAACTGCAATATTGCTTACTCTGCAGCTTCTATTTCACCAGTAACCGGACGGTCAACTAGCTCAACATAAGCCATAGGAGCGTTATCGCCAGTACGGAAACCGCATTTTAAAATGCGTAGGTATCCACCTTGACGTGTTTCATAACGCTTACCTAAATCGTTAAACAATTTACCAACTGCTTCTTTCGAGCGAGTACGGTCAAATGCTAAACGACGGTTAGCAACGCTATCTTCTTTAGCTAAAGTAATTAACGGCTCAGCAATGCGGCGCAGTTCTTTGGCTTTAGGCAAAGTAGTTTTAATCAGTTCATGCTCGAACAGCGACACTGCCATGTTTTGAAACATAGCCTTGCGGTGGGCGCTGGTACGGCTTAGGTGACGGCCACTTTTACGATGACGCATGATTCAATTCCTTACCAAACTCTTCGGTTCGGTGATAATGGCGATCAGGCCGTAGCCTTATCGTCTTTCTTCAAACTTGCCGGCGGCCAATTATCAAGGCGCATACCGAGGGACAGACCACGCGAGGCTAAAACATCCTTGATTTCAGTCAGGGATTTTTTACCCAAGTTCGGAGTTTTCAACAACTCTACTTCGGTGCGCTGAATCAGATCACCAATGTAGTAGATGCTTTCTGCTTTGAGGCAGTTTGCCGAACGCACAGTCAACTCTAAATCATCAACAGGACGCAATAAGATTGGATCAATCTCATCTTCCGGTTTCTCTTCAACAACTTGAGCTTCACCTTGAAGATCAACAAATGCTGCGAGCTGATGCTGCAGAATTGTTGCACTGCGACGAATCGCTTCTTCAGGATCAAGCGTGCCATTGGTTTCAAGATCAATGATCAGTTTGTCCAAGTTAGTACGCTGCTCAACACGGGCGTTTTCAACCACGTAAGCTACACGGCGAACAGGGCTGAATAGTGCGTCGATTTGCAAGCGACCGATGCTACGGCTTTCATCTTCGTCAGTAAAACGAGAATCAGCGGATTCGTAACCACGGCCACGTGCAATACGTAGCTTCATATTCAATGCGCCCTTGTCAGCCAGATTGGCAATCACGTGGTCGCCATTGACGATTTCCACATCATGATCCAGCTTAATATCGGCAGCAGTCACCACGCCCGGCCCTTTTTTGCTTAGAGTTAGCGTGGCTTCGTCACGACCGTGCATAACAACTGCAAGGCCTTTCAGATTCAGCAGGATCTCAATTACATCCTCCTGAACCCCTTCAATAGCACTGTACTCGTGCAGTACGCCGTCGATTTCAACTTCGACAACTGCACAACCAGGCATTGAAGATAACAATATACGCCGTAGCGCATTGCCCAAAGTATGTCCAAAACCACGCTCGAGAGGCTCAAGAGTGATTTTGGCGCGGGTCGGACTGACCATGTCAACATTAATTTGACGAGGGGTCAGGAACTCATTTACCGAAATCTGCATGGATACACCTATTTTCTAGCCCTTACTTGGAGTAGAGCTCGACAATCAGGCTTTCGTTGATGTCGGCTGACAGATCACTGCGCTCAGGAATGCTTTT
>DASRNZ010000144.1:0-5263 GCA_035647155.1 Thiopseudomonas sp. | reverse complement strand
ATCATAGCCGCCATTGAAAGGGAGGAGTGGCCGAGTGGCTGAAGGCAACGGTCTTGAAAACCGTCGATGGGCGACTATCCGTGAGTTCGAATCTCACCTCCTCCGCCAAATTAAAAAGAACCCTTGATCGAAAGATCAGGGGTTTTTTTATGCCTACTGTTTTGTTAAGCCACTCATCGTTTTTCATGGCGATTTAGACGGGACTCTACATCCTTCAAATGGCTGGGAGTTAATGCTCGGATTAGAGGGTGATGACGCTACACTTTCAGAAGAAATTATAGGTCAGGCTGACAAGCGTCAGTCAACGCTAACAACAATGAAGTCATCCGACAGCATTGATGCAGAGCACTGTGCAGTTCATGGTGCACAACATGCTTGAGCAGATGGAAGTGAAAGCGGTTCATACGCGGACGCCCGTGGTCCCGATGTCATAACAAAAGTGCGTTATCCAACATGGTTCTATTAGGCTATGCCTCAAAAAAACTTCCCGCAAATCGCACTTTAGGGAAGCCTGATCTCAAACACCATATGTCCACCTTCATTTGTTGCGGTAATCGTGCCGCCATGTGCGTTAATAATCGATTTAACAATGGCTAAGCCCAAACCTGCTCCATCGCCTTTACGTTGACGCGAAGGATCGGCTCGATAAAACCGGTCAAATAATTTTGGCAGATGCTCAGCATTGATTGCTAGGCCTGGGTTCTTAATACGAATGACCACACCGCCGTCGCTTCTAGCAACAAGACGCACTGTCACTACTTGCCCTACCGGGGTGTAACGTATGGCATTGGATAAAAGATTACTTAGTGCGCGTCGGATCATCAACCTGTCACCTTGAACATACACCGCTGACCCTTTGCATAGCAATGAAACAGAGCGCTCTTCAGTCCAAGCCTCGAAATAATCAAATAACATCTGCACTTCAGTCGCTAAGTTGACTTCAACCCGTTCGCCCTGTAGCTGATGGTTATCCGCCTGAGCCAAAAACAGCATATCACTGACCATTTTGGCCATACGCTCGTACTCTTCTAAACTCGAATACAAAATTTCCTGATACTGCTCGAGGTCACGCGGTTGCGACAGAGCAACTTCGGTCTGCGTACGTAGATTCGTGATCGGTGTACGCAGTTCATGCGCGATATCTGCCGAAAAATTTGAAAGACGCTCAAAGCCTTCTTCGATCCGATCGAGCATCTCATTGAATGACACAGCCAGCTCAGTTAACTCCACTGGAACAGTATTGGGTGCGAGTCGAATAGAGAGATGATTGGATTTAATACGACGAATTTCTCCACTGATACGACGTAGAGGAGCGTGGCCTTGATGGACCGCAAACCATGTCGCTAAAATAGAAATCAAGCAGGCGGCCAAAGTTATTAGCTTCAAGTACATACGAAAACTTTCAAGATAGTGCACATGAAAACCAATATCTGTCGCGACGACTAGCGTTAAGGGTTGATCATCTAGAGCCCCTTTTGGTATTAATTGTACAGCAGCCCCCCTATAGGTCTGCCCTTTATCCTCCCACATGCTGACCGTATCAATACTGATGGTATCTACCGTAGAAACGCGCTGTGCAAAACCACCAAGACCCTCATCAGTCGTAGCATACAGCACCTTCTCGCTAACATCAGATAAGCGAAATCGGGCATTATGATGACCAGACACCGCACCCGCTAAGCGACGCTTAAGATCTTCAGTTGTTGTATCTGACGGAGCGCCTAACAGCGACTGCTCAACAGCTTGCACCACCGCATTCAGTTCATCCACATCCTGTTGAACAAAATGAGTATCAATCGAACGCTCAACTATCCAACCCAGTGTAAGAAGTACCACAGTTATGACTGCGCCAATCGATAGAGTCAGGCGCAGCGCTAGAGATGCTGGGCGGAGAGTCACTGGTTAAGCCTCACGACTGACATCAAGCATATAACCCATACCGCGCACCGTATGAATAAGTTTGGGTTCAAAATTATCGTCGATTTTGGCACGCAACCGACGAATAGCTACGTCGATGACATTAGTGTCACTATCAAAATTCATATCCCAAATCTGCGATGCAATCAGAGAGCGTGGCAATACTTCACCTTGGCGGCGCACCAGCAACTCCAATAATGCAAACTCTTTATTGGTCAGGTTAATACGTACATCCTGCCGTTGGGCTTGCCGACGTGGAATATCCAAGACAAGATCAGCAACCTGCAATTGATTCTGCAAGACCGGCGTGGTGCCTCGGCGCAATAAGGAACGCACGCGTGCTAATAGCTCGGAGAAAGCAAAAGGTTTAATTAAATAGTCATCCGCGCCCAGCTCCAAGCCTTTGACTCGATCCTCTACGCTATCGCGCGCGGTCAAAAACAATACGGGTGTGGTCGATTTTGCTTCGCGCAGCGCTTGAACAATACGCCAGCCATCAACATCGGGCAGCATCACGTCCAATATAATGAGGTCATAGTGCTCTGTCAGCGCAAGATGATGGCCATCTAGCCCAGTCTGCGCCAAATCCACGACGAAGCCTGCTTCTGATAAGCCTTGGCGCAGATACTCGCCTGTTTTTATCTCATCTTCAACCACCAGCAGTTTCATGCGTTCGCCTCGTGAATATGTTCGGTTTTAGACTGTGCGAGAGCATCAGCCAGCCCAGTTCAAGCGCTATCAAAGTCATTCTAGCCGACTCCTGCTTTCAGGAGCATGACCCTTTCATTACAGAAATGTAATCTTCGTGTCATCTGCTCGACAGCAACACTGAGTTAAAGTGGCTTTATAAGCTTAATCTACGCCATACACGGCTATTTAGTTCTTACTTATGCAGAGGTCATCATGATGAAAAAAACATTATCAATTCTTGTTTTAAGCACTTTGCCTGCTTTCGTATTCGCTGCAGGTGGTCACTCAGGCGATCACCATGCACCTGCTCATGGCATACCAGATCATAATATGTCGACGATGTCACACGCAGCGTCATTTTATGGGCAGCCCGGTGAGTTGGAGCATGTAAGTCGCACCATCGAAGTGACCATGGACGATGCCATGCGCTTTACACCCAACCACATCAAGGTTACAGCAGGTGAAACCGTACGCTTCGCCATTACAAACTCAGGCAAGATTCCTCATGAAATGGTGATTGGCTCACTCGCCGAACTCGAGGCACATGCCGCTGAAATGCTGGAAATGCCTGACATGCAGCACTCAGAGCCCAATATGATCACGCTCGGTGCCGGACAGCGCGGTGAACTGATCTGGCAATTCGACAAAGCCACAGAAGTGGATTTTGCCTGCTTGATTCCAGGCCATACCGAAGCCGGTATGCTGGGTAAGATTAATGTTGAATAACCTGTATTAAACACAGCTGTGCAATCAGATCAGCGGCATCTTTCACACTACATTTAAGATGCCGCAAAGTAAGAGTAGTTAAGATGGCAATGAGTGTAAAAAATATAGCGGTAATGATCGGCACGCTTGCTGCTGTGGTGCTTGGAGTCGGCGTGTTTATCTATGGATCATCGCAGAGTTTAAAACACTCTTATATTGATCCGTCTGATACAAAACTAGTGGCCGACGGCAAGAATATCTATGCTCAAAACTGCGCATCCTGTCACGGTGTAAAGTTAGAAGGTGAGCCTGATTGGCGAATACGCAAAGCCAATGGGCGCTTGCCCGCACCACCACATGATGAGTCTGGGCATACTTGGCACCATGCAGATGCTGTTTTAATTGATATTATAAAAAATGGTTTAGTACCCAGTGTAACAGCCCCTGCTGGCTATGTAAGTGATATGCCAGCTTATAATACATTACTGAACAATCATGACATCCGCGCTGTTCTTGCTTATATCAAGAGTTTTTGGCCACAGCATGCGTTAGCTCGACAAAAGAACATCAATCAGCAGCACCAGTAAGCTATTGGGCGCTCTCTACATCCAAAAAATCAAGCAAGCACGCTCAACGTAACTTAGCGCATTGAGACAAGCTCTTGATGGAATCTATCGGTATGCTAGACAAATTGCGGCATCGTCCTGTGTGTACAACAATCGAGCAGCATACAGTTCTATATCAGCTAAAAAAATTAACCGACTGACTCACTTCCTTAAGCTTTTTCTCACCACGGAAATCATAGCGACGCGTCGTATCTAAATTAGCGTGGCGCATAGCGGCCTGCACGATTAAAGCATCAGCACCACTTTCAAACATCCGCGTGGCAAAGGTACGGCGTGTATCGTGCGGTGCGAATGCATCAATCTGCGCAGCTGAACCACGCTTCTTAAGAATGTAAGTAATACCCTGCCCCGTAATTGGCGTGTTCAGTATTGAGCCGTTTTTAAGGATACGACTAAAAATATAACCACTGTGTTCGCCACGTACATTAAGCCATAGCTGCAACGCCTGAACTGTCTGTGCAGGCATAAAACATTTAGCCTGTTTATTACCTTTACCGATGACATTAAAAGCAGATTCTTTCCAGTTGATATCCTCCACTTTTAAACTGATTACTTCAGCTTTACGCAACCCACAACCAATCAGTAACGCAAGAATGGCTTTGTCGCGGAGACTAGCTGAGCAATCTTCTGCATTGCAAGCCGTCATTAAAGAGGTGACCTCAGCGGGCTCTAATGCACGCCCTGAGGCAAGCCGCGATCCTTTTACAGAGGGGATTTTATAAATCTTTTGGTAGTCTTCTGCCGTCATCAACTCAAGCATCCATGCTTCTTCACAGACACCTTTTAATGATGACAAATAACTGTTTTGCGTGGCTGGAGATAAGTTCTTTTCGGACAACTTAAAGAGTATTTGCAGAATATGTGGTCTTTTTAACTCTTGCCATGGGCAAGTATCAATACCCGAAAATCCCAGCATTTTCGCAACAATACGCAACGACGACATGACTGTTCTTTTGCTGCCCAGCGAACTTAGCCGAGTGATATAAGCCACAGCTGGATTATTAAAAAGCCCGGAGCTTTTTTCAAAAGCAGTCATTCCATTCGGGGTACTCACCTTGCTGACTTGTAACACTGCAAACCTCACGATTTATACATCTAACTCAATATAGAAAGCCATCAAAAAGCATCAGTACAGATGCACACTGACAACTCAGATCACTGCAACCCATTCCACGCCAAAAACATAACAGCTCATTTTTCCATATAGACCGCATCAATAGTCAGCTCTGCTGTTACAAAGCAGATAATCAGCGGGTTTCCGACTTTCTTCCCAGACGTGGCATTTAAGTGGCTTTAGCTATTAAAGCCCAATAATAGCATCTATT
>DASRNZ010000143.1:0-2222 GCA_035647155.1 Thiopseudomonas sp. | reverse complement strand
AGGCAAAGGCATGGCTACCCTGTTCACGATTGGCGGCGGACTGGCTGGTGCTTCGAATGAAAATGCGCCGCTCCTTGCAGGTTTCGTAGTGGGTGCATTATTCGTGAGCGTGTTCGTCTGGGGCATTGTTCTCTGGACTGCCCGAACCCAGCCGGTGCGCGAGGACGATCTATGAAAACCCGCATAACTCAACTCACAGTAGCACCAGAAGGTGCTGATCTTTACGATGATCGCTCCACTCATGTTTCTATAGATAACGAGGGTGGTGGTGAGTTTATTAAAGTAAGCCAGCCGTCTTGCGCTGCTGAGATAAGATTCGACACAGAAGAATGGCCGACAATTCGTGCTGCTATTGATAATATTTTTGAGGTGTGTAAAAGATGAGCGATCTTTTAGAAGTCGGGGACACTGTTATTGTTGAAAACGCCCTTGTAAGAAGCAAATACAAGATCACAAGAGTTACAAAAACTCAGGCATTATCTAAGCGCCCTAGTGACGGGTATGAGCACCGTTTCTACAGAGACACAAAAAATAAGGGTGTAGCGTACAATAAGAGCAGGTTTGATCAAAACACTTACAGCATAATTAAGGCCGGCAAAGGACCTACAACCCCCGCAAGTCAGTAGCCGTACCAGTCACGATACAAGAAGCCATTGATGATGTTGCGCGCATTGAGCAGCTTGTTAAAGATGCGTACAGACTGCTAGATATGGCTGAGCAGATCGGTGAGCGTCACAAGATAAGAGTCAAGTCTCAGGTACACAATCGCCATCACCTACACCCAGACTCGGCCTTGAAACCTATCAGAGTGCAGGCGTGGCAACGATTAATGGGCGTTACTGGCCTGCGTCAAATCATGGACACAAAAGCGCTCGATGAGTTTGAGAGTCAGCTCTACAAAGATGCCCCTGAGTTTAACGAGGAAAGCGTAAGAGGCACGCTGCTAAGCAAGCTGCAGGACTCGGAAACCATGTTTGCGCGCGGACTTGTTGATATGTTTAGAATCCTAAGCGGCGCATACAAAACAAACAAAGACGCGGCATTTAAGATACCTAAAAAGATCATAATCAGAAACGTTGTGAGCTGTGGACCGCAGGGCTTGGTTATTAATTACCACCACAACAGCCGTTTAGACGACATCGATCGAGTATTCAAAACGCTTGACGGTAAAAAGTTTGAGTCCTACGAGTTGATAGCAGAGCTCGGCAAGTCGTGGCAAGAAGATGGCGTGCATGAGTGCGATATGTACAAAGCGAGGGCGTACATAAATGGCAATATGCACTTAGAGTTTAAGCGTAACGATTTGCTAGAAAAGGCGAATGATATTATCGCGCAGTGGTATGGCGCAACATTGGGAGCTACACGAAAATGAGTAAGCAATCATGCAGCGCGCTGGTTCACACAACCGAGCCAGGGCTGACAAGGGCAAGTCACTGCAAGCACGGACACGCAACCACTGCGCCGTGCCACGGCATCAGCACCGACACACTGACGCCGGTTTGCATGCAAGAGTGTCGCCAGTTTGACGAGCACACCCAGACAGTTCGTCTGCATTACTGGCATGGGGCCTAACCACGCGAACAGTCGCGGTTTGCCGTCGCGCTGGTTTGCTTTGTTAGCTGGAGGAAATAATGCAACAAACACGAATTGAATCTTTACTAGAAAGCATAGTTAATATTGTCATTGGCTACGTTGTGGCGCTGATTAGCCAGCTAGCTGTTTTCCCTATGGTTGGAATTGAAGTGCCAATAACTACCAATTTGGTAATTGGTTTCTGGTTCACGCTTATAAGCCTAGTTAGAAGCTATGTGATACGACGCTGGTTTAACGCTGGACTGCATAGAGCAGTTGATTCAGCGGCTAGAAAGTTAGCCGCTATTACGGGGTGCAGCCATGACAGCAAATAGGAGCGACACGAAAATGAGTACCTGCAAACGCTACACAGAAGCTGAACTACAGCAATTCTTGTCAGACGGAATTGCTGAGATGCAGAAAGAAAACGCTGAGCTGCTTAAAGACAAGGCGCGCTTAGATTGGCTGGCAGACGTAAACAATAGTATCGGCAACGTGCTGCTGCCAACTGATATCGTTGAGCGTAATCTGCACAGTATGCGCGATGCGATAGATGAGGCAATGGCGATTGATTCTAAGGGGAGTAAGTTATGAATAACGAAAAACTAAAACCATGCCCGTTTTGCGGAGGTTTCGCTGATTTTAGAGTA